>JANPLJ010000861.1:0-3015 GCA_031426475.1 Pirellulaceae bacterium
GTGCGATGCTCAAAACCGGCTTGCGAAGTCGTGCGGAACTAATCCGTTTTGCGATTGCGAAGGGTTGGCTTGCAAAAAATTAGCTCAATTTTCCGAAAAACCTGACAGCGAAATACTACGTTCTCCGTATACGCCATGAAAGCGGACAGCGTAAACTGGACGAATAACTTTCAGCATGGACAATGATCGGAGTTTGGCTTGGACGCCGCAAAAAAGACTTTCTATTCAAAGTGGGGTCGCGCCATTCTTGTGGTTACCCTGCTGTTTGTTCCGCTAGCATTCTTTGGAGCGGGAAAGGCAGTTGAGAGCAACGTCAACAAAATCGAAGACTGGCTTCCGAAAAAGTTTCAAGAAACTGCCGAGCTGGATTGGTTCCGAAAGAATTTCCCGACCGATCAGTTCATCGTCGTAAGCTGGGACGGTTGCTCGCTTGGAGGGAATCCCAACGTTCCTGGCGATGCAAAAGATGACCCGCGAATTGCCCAGCTTACTTCAATCCTTACTCCGAACGAAAATGCAGAAGAAACCAACGATGTCTCCGATGCTCGTCGGTACATTAAGGCGGTGATGAGTGGTCGCGATATGCTCAACCAGCTCACAGCTCCCCCAGTTAGCCTCGATTACCAACACGCAGTCCATCGACTATCAGGCTCCTTGATCGGAAATGACGGGCACCAAACTTGTCTCATAGTCAGCCTAACAGACAATGCTAGCAAAAAACTCAAGGCGGTTTTAGGTCGAGGTCAGAAACGCATTTTTCGGCCCAACATCCCGCCGGGAATTCTTCGTCGAGCGATCGCTGAGTGCGGCGTATCCGAAGAGAGACTTCACATCGGTGGCCCGCCGGTCGACAACGTCGCTATCGATGAGGAAGGCGAGAAGACTCTGGTACGACTAGCAGGTGCGGCGGCGATCATCGGCCTAATTCTGGCTTGGATTTCGTTGCGTAGTATCTTGCTCACGATGGTCGTCTTCTTTTGCGGGATACTGAGTGCCGCAGTATCGTTGGCGATGATTTGGGCGGCTGGTGATACCGTAGACGCAATCGTGCTTTCAATGCCTGCCCTCGTCTACGTTCTTGCGATTTCCGAGTCCGTTCACTTTATCAATTACTATCGCGATGCGGTCATGGAAGGAGGCATCATTGGGGCGTCTGAAAGAGCGGTGAAACATGCCTTCAAACCCGCTTTGTTATGCAGCGTGACGACTGCATTAGGGCTCATCTCGCTCTATACGAGTGACTTAGTCCCCATTCGCAAGTTCGGGCTGTACTCTTCCGTCGGGGTCATGGTCATTCTGTTGGTACAATTCCTAATTCTTCCTACGATTCTCCATTTGGCTCGCTTCGGGAAGAAGTGGGAACAAAGAAAAGCAGCCGAATCGCGAAGCCCGCAATCCGAACCTTCCTATAGTTTTTCCGACCGTGCCTGGACAGCATTGGGTACCGCGATTGTTCGAAATCACGTTGTCGTCAATATTGCAGGTGTTGCAGCCACAATCTTCATCGGAATCGGCTTGTTTCGAACGTCAACGAGTATCGACCTGCTTGAGCTGTTTGATTCGCGTGCCCGTATTCTCCAAGATTATCGTTGGCTCGAGGAACACATTGGGCGACTCGTACCGATGGAGATCGTTGTACGATTCGATGTCGATTCGATGTCGATAGGTGAAAGAAACGCGGCATCCAAGTCTAAGGATCTTTATCGACTGACCTTCCTTGAACGGATGGAAACGACGTCGATGATTCAAGACAAGATCGAAAAAGAATTTGGAAGCCAAGGCAAGGATTATGTAGGTCGAAGTTTGTCAGCGTCAAATTTCATGCCGGCGTTCCCTTCGACAATGGGCGACACTGTCAGCTTCATTCAGCGCAAGGCATTCGAAGCGAGATTGAGTACCGCGCGCGAGTCTCTTATGAAAAGTGGTTACTTGAGAGTTGACCCGAACGACGGAAGCGAACTCTGGAGAATCTCGCTTCGCGTTGCCGCATTTCAAGGAGTCGACTATGGAAAATTTGTTCATGACCTACGTGAGAAAGTAAAACCATTGATGGTGGCCCATCATCATCGAGTCAAAGTTCTGGAGTATCTGGCGAATTCGAGCCTGGATAGTAGGCATAGCGGCAAGAAAGTCTATCTCTGGGAGCGGCAAAGCTTTGCTTCAGAACTGTCTAAACCGCAAACGGATACTGCGAACATTCTGGAATCACTCCTCACGACGGCGCGAGTGAAGGTAATGCGAGGGAACCCAGATCCCGCGTCCATTCCGGTGGTAAGTTTACAGCAATTGAACAGTCTTGACGCAGTCATACTGCTAGGGGATTTCGCGTCCGTCGATGTAAGCACGATTCAATGGGCAGTAAAAAACGTAATCGACCTTGATGCGATTGGTTCAGTTGGCGAGGAATTGGCATTGCAGCCATCTGGCCTCTGGCTCTCGGCCGTGTACACGGGAGTAGTCCCGATTGTGTACAAAGCGCAGCGAGCACTCTTGGATAGCCTCGTTGAAAGCACCTTTTGGTCATTTGTGACGATCACTCCATTGATGATGCTGGTATGTCGAAGCATTCGTGCCGGGGCCGTTACAATGCTTCCAAATATCCTCCCTGTAGTTGGCATCTTTGGCGCGATGGGCTGGCTCGGGATCCCCATCGATATCGGATCAATGATGTCCGCAAGCATCGCGCTTGGAATCGCAGTAGATGATACTATCCATTTTCTAAGCCGGCTCAGGCTTGAATTATCAAAAGGACGCTCAATTCCCTATGCTGTAAAGCGAACTTATTTATCGACAGGTAAAGCCATTATTATTACAACCATGGTCCTGTTATCCGGGTTTTTGACCCTTCTTTCTTCAAGCTTCGGAGGCACTTTTTACATCGGCTTATTAATCAGTCTATGCCTATTCTGTGCAATGATTCTTGAGTTAACAATTACCCCGCTCTTAATATTATTACTTTTTAAAAGAAACAAATCATAGTTTATTGTTTTTCATAACGTATAACCCGCTGTAAAC
>JANPLJ010000862.1:0-2490 GCA_031426475.1 Pirellulaceae bacterium
AGGTGTTTTAGAGGACAAGCCCGACGTTTAAATCTCGATATCAGTTTCAATTATTGGGTCACATGCAACCAACGGTGGATTTTCTAAGGCATGGCTCCGTGTCCAATGGTGGTTCAAACGGTTAAGGCCTGATTTTTCGAGAATCGCACGGCCAGCTATGCTGCGAGAAACACCTTAAAACCCATTGAGTCTTACCCTGTTAGGATTTCGGGGGAGTGTAATTCGTCAGAATTCAGACGCAGCTCGAACACCCTATATGTGGTACTCCCTGCTCGCTGAAGAATCAGAAGCATCGGACGACCGAGGTTTGCGGCGTATCGTTCGCAGAAGGATCGTGCTGAACAACGCCGCGAGGCCAGCTGGCAATGCAGCTTGTGTCGGTTTCACTTTGCCGTCGAGAACAAACAAGATTCCGACGTAGAGCAGCAAGCATCCAAACGCGGGTCGCAGGATCGCATGTGGAACATGGGGCAATAGCCTTGCTCCAAGGTATGCTCCAATCATGAAACCCGCGGCGACTACGGCTGCATTGGCTGGTTTGATGAAACCATTTTGGTAGTAGACCATCGCCGCGAAACCGACGACGGGAAATGAAAGCACGGCAAGGCTCGTTCCTTGCGCTTCGGATTGGCTGAGCCCAAACAGAAGAACGAGACCGGGAACCAGGACAATTCCGCCGCCGATTCCAAACAGTCCACCCATGACGCCGATAGCCAATCCAAAGATCATCAGGCCCAAGTAAAACCACATAGAAGCCTTCCTCACCGAAATTGAAGTATCAATGCAACGAAAACGGCAAGCGATAATCGCTTGCCGTTTCTTGGATTTCTATTGTGAGATAGAGTTCTAGCGTCGGTTATAACCGCCGCCACCACCGCCACCACCACCTCCGCCGCCGCTTCCGCCACGGTAACCACCGCGACCACCGCCACCACCACCGCCGCCTCCGCCACCACGATCTTCGCGAGGACGAGCTTCGTTAACAGTTAGACGTCGACCATCGATTTCTTTTTCGTGCATGCTCTTGATAGCATCACGAGCACCATTTTCGTCCGTCATTTCGACGAATCCAAATCCCTTGCTGCGACCGGTTTCCCGATCCTGGATTACTTCAGCGCTGCGAACAGCTCCGAACTCCGTGAACATTTCTTCCAAGCTCTGGCTGGTAACACTATAGCTAAGGTTACCTACGTACAATTTCTTTCCCAAAATTCAACTCCAAAAAAACCTATCGACTCAACTTTGGTGGCTGAGTCCGACCTCAACGGGTTCACGCGAGAACCCACAGCGGAAGACTCGAAAGAAAAAGCCGATTCCAGCGGAATCCAATGCAGCTCGGTCAACGATCCTCTTCGCTACATCAGTGTAGTGATTTATCTGGCTGTGGAAATACCTTTTCCCCAACTAATCCCCTCAAATAGCGCAATTCCGTGGCAATATCTTCCGCTAGCGATACCCCTCGGTGCACTTCTGGTAGCACCCCCCATGCATAAGTCTCGACCTCAAGATGCCCTGTAAAACTTGATATGGACTGCAAAAAGCTAGCTTTGCTGGATTCGTCTTCGAGCGAAGCTAGGCAACTTGTGATGTCTGATTGGGTTGTACGGAGTGGACCGGCCGTCGGCAAAAAAATAGGGACATGAAAATGAACCCGCCAGCTCCCTTCGAGCAATTCGGGGGAATTGATTGAACGGATCAGGTCCGGCAAGTCTTCGTGCAGCACCGGTGGTTCGCCGACTCGACCGACAACGGTAGTCTGGTGTAAATAGCGATCTTCAGCAAATTGGGATAGGTGCTGAAACGCGCCAGCACGAGCCGAAACCGGTGTATTCGTCCAGTCGATTTCGATTGCAGAAGAAACCTGGATTTTTCCGATCCGAATCCCCGCTTGGCGATACGCAACAAGTTCATCCGCTTGATTTTCACGCATAACAGCAGCGTGACAGACGTCGTGACAGACGGTCAGATGCCGAGCGACCATGTCGCGTTGGGCATCGTTCAGCAAGTACTGTTCGAAGAATAGCCGCATCGAGTTTCCATCGGTGATGGCGCAACCTGGCTCAGGTTCAATTGCGATCACGATCTCGCGGCCATTCGATTGCAGCAACCGATCGAGTTCGAC
Organism: Pirellulaceae bacterium; assembly: GCA_031426475.1. Classification (GTDB taxonomy): domain Bacteria; phylum Planctomycetota; class Planctomycetia; order Pirellulales; family Pirellulaceae; genus JAIYDQ01. The sequence continues at coordinate 2,123 of JANPLJ010000862.1, forward strand.
CGCAATCTGCTTGAAGTGGCGGGCGGCGCCGACAAGTTGATCGTGCGTGGGCCTTGGATCCGACCAAGCGATCGGCAACGTTGAAATCGAGCCGAGTTCATTCGGAGGCAACAACCGATCGAGAACTTGGATCAAGCGTTGTGTGTAGGCAAACCGCTCGGGTTGCCACCATGTCGGCTCGTAAACTCGATGCTTAACAACGCTTTGATGAAAATTGCTTTGCGGGAACCCGTTCAACGTAAAAGGCACCAAAGAGTTTTCTCGCAACCATTCGGCCAGCCGCTCTCGGTTGTCCCCTTGCATCGCCTCGCACGCCGCAGAATCAGCCAACCACAAACCAACGCCCAAGCTTTCGTCACCACGCCAAG
>JANPLJ010000863.1:0-6160 GCA_031426475.1 Pirellulaceae bacterium
GTTTTCTGTTCGCACCGAATCAAGAATTGCAAAACGGCTTGGCAACCACCGGCGCCAAACTACCGACTGATTTCTGGAATAGCATCATCACATCAGTGTCGTCGACACGAAGAAAACCCACATCCAGAATACTGCGTTTGGAATCGTTGGAACCGCGTTTCGCGGACCTTCGTTGGGGTCAGATCCGGTTTACTGTTTTCGGGAGGCTGATGGTCTACGAGATTCACTTGTATCGATCTCAGAAACCGCCGGGCTAGGAATGTTGGTATGCAGGTGGGTTGCAGTCGCATTGAAAGTGACTCTTCAGGGCTTGCTGCTTCGAAAACCGAAAACAGGATCTGACCCCAATGGCGTTTCACAGGTCGTAGTCGGAGGGCATGGAAGGATGCGGAGTACCGCGAGTTTACAGTGTTCAGTTTTTAGAAAAACACCAAGGGTCAGATCCGGTTTTCTGTTTTCGCGATGAATTCGGGGTTCCAGGTGGCGTGGATTTTGTTTGCAAGAGCACTTCCCAAATCTTGTTTCTGCAGGGATGGCATTGCGCGACGGAGAGAGAGTGGGGGGCGGCGAGTTTCTGGTGGCCAAATTTGTTTCCACTTGGTCAAGCCAAGTGGAAAGCGGTCGTGCATTCAGAAAACCCCAAGGGTCAGATCCGGTTTTCTGTTTTCACGATGAATTCGGGGTTCCAAGTGGCGTGGATTTTGTTTGCAAGAGCACTGACAACTAATGGGTCAGATCCCGTTTTCGGTTTTCCTGTTACGGGCCGAAATCTCGTCGTATGCTTGCGCATGAAAAAAGTGCGATTGCTTTCGGCGAACAAACGCTTACAGCCGATCATTCGGTTCCGTATTCACTCCAAAACGCATCGACCGATTCAACTGCTACTCCACGGATTATTTCTACAACGCTTCCCTCACCTTCACCGACTCTCGATCGACGATTCAAACGATTGATAACGTTCAAAACATCTGTTGGCGAAAGATAGCCATTACCGTCGACGTCAACATACGGTGATGGTTTCATGGTGCTGGTAATAGGTGGAAGCAGTCCATCGTTCGATCGCGGAATCCGTGGAAGCTTCAACTCGTTTATCAATTGAAGCACATCGAGCGGCGCGACTTCACCATTGGCATCGACATCTTCGCGGGTCTGCGGATTCTGCCAAGATTTTGGAAGGTTCACTTGGGAATCATTGGTTGACGCCACGCGTGACCGACGATGCAATTCGTTAATGACCATCAGCACATCCAGCGGCGTCAGATTGCCATCCTTGTCGACATCGAAGTACGGTGGCGGTCCGACAATTTCCGTGATCGTCGGCAACTTACCATCCGTGGAAAGGAAGCCCGGGCGTTGCAGGCCATTTATCGCCTGAAGGACGTCGATCGGGGAAATAACTCCATCGTTGCTGACATCGTATGGCAGCAGCTCATTGTGCCACGTCGCAGGGACCGTAGAAACCAGCCGAATTTCGCCAATCTTTGCCTGCGAACCTTTGTCTACGCCCAGGCCAATCAGGTCGACATAGAGTGTGTTCAAGGACCCTGCGGGTACGTTTTGCAAGTCGATCGAGACATCATAGGATTGCGTGAGATCGAGTTTGTCACCGCTGCGAGTGAGCCTCGAAACGGTGACTCCGGGTGAGACAAATGTCCTTCCATCCGACTGAATACTGAGCAACGCATCGCTTCCATCGAGTCCGCTCATCGCGATCATTCTCGATTCGGTTTGCAACGAATCCAGTAGCGCGATCTCAATGGCGTCCCCCGGTCCATTTAAAACACCCGCGTCGAGTCGAATATCGCTCAGCTTGAATCGAAGCTCTTTCGTTCCAGCCGGAACGGTGAAGGTTTGAGATAGATCGGTCAGCATGCCATTGCTGACCTCCATCAGTGTCGCATTCCCATTTGCGACTTGGACATTGCCAACGATATTCCATCCAAAATTCGTTGCATTGGGGTCCGTTGCAACAAGGGATTCATTGGTAAGTCCATTTGGCACGTTTCCAGCGAGATCCGCCGCAACCGCATCCGCCAACAAAACAAAGCCACCTCGGCGTGCAGCCTCGAGGTGACGACCGATCGGCGGAGAATCACTGGTGACGAAGATTGGATCGAAGCTGGTTTGCAAGCGAGCGAGATTCTGGAAAACGTCTCGATCGGCATCCGTGAATGTTTTTCGTTGCCCAGCACGCAGAATGCCTGCCATTAAAGCATTAGGCAAACGCGATGGATCGAACTCACTGCGGGTAGAATCCAACGCGTAAGAACCAAACGTACCCGTAACGACAGGCCCGTTCTTTGTTTGTGATGTCATTGAGGCGAATCGAGCATCGTCTATTGTGAAGCCATAGATATGGCCGAGCTCATGCGCCAACACGGTCATCAGATCGTAGCGCCCTTTCCAAATCTCCGAAGCGATTTCTTCGGTTGTTGGATTGTCGTCGACATACCAACCACTTCCAGCAGCATCGTCGTCAAGAATGATCTCGCCGGATACGCGCCGCTGGCCATTGGCCGTGCGAGTCTCTTCACCTCGAAAGGCAACTGCAAGCTGTCCTGGTGCGAGGGAAGCCGTTGAAATGCTTAGGTCAGCAGCCGGTAAGCCCTGGTCGATATACGATTGGCTTACAAACCACAACAAATCAAGAATCGCTTCTTCGAGATCGGAAGGAGGTCGGGAGTCATTCTGGTCGTTCGCGATGGAATGCTTCGGCAAGTAGATGCCGCTCGGTGTTCGACTCCAGTCCGATGAATTGGCGATTCCGCTGCGATTTGGATGGTAGGCTAAATCGGAAACGAATGTATGCAAGAATCCTGCTGGTTCTTTATATCCATAGCCGACTTGCAGCATGTACAACTGTTTGGCAATGCCGATCGCGGTCGAATAATTCCTCGGGAGATTTTCAAACTGCGATGCTTTGCTGACCGCAAACTTTAGATCATTGCCCGATTTGTAGACGCTCACAGCACCTTTCAACGTTGGCCTCGTCACATCGGCTGTCGAGCTCCAAGCGCCGAATTCGAGCGTATCTTGGTAGTAAATCTCGACCGGGGTCGTTTTTACCTTGCCATCCTTCACAAAGCCTTTGTTGCCGATGAATTCGAGCATGTCGGCATGGAGTTTTCCTTCGAGTTTTGTTTGAATGATATTCACAACATCCTGAACGACGCCGCCGTAATGGAGCGACGCATCGCCGATAGGGAAGGTCACATTGCGTACGTCATGATCGAGTTGCAGTAGTCGGCTCGTTCCTCCGCGAACCGAAATGTTCAAATCGAGATCGCTCAACGCATCCATCGGCGTCTTAAACATATCAGCCATCGTACGAAACGCTGATCGATACGAGAAAAACTGACTGTAGGTGGCGAGTAAGTCGCCACTGTAGATAGCACCGACGCGGCTCGCTCGCGTATTGATCTGTGCCAAGGAGGCACCACCAGTCCCACGAGCGGACAAGGCAATCAATTCCCCTGGCTTGAGTCCCGATGCCTCACCTCCAACAGTTAGTAGTTGCTGGTAGATAACCTTCATCGCGTCCGCGTGTGTTTCGGTCAAGAAAGGAATATTTAAGAATTCCTCGAAAGCGGAGAGATACTTTGCGTTATCAAATTGTCCCTTGGTAATCGCCTTCTGCGGGAGCGAGAGAATGCGATCGATGGTGTTTATCCAAATTTTCGGAACGTTGTAGCGATGCTTGGTCAGCAAAGTCTCCAATTGCTGAAACGCAACCAAGCTTTCATGGCTCGTGAGTTGTCCTTTGATGTTGGCGAGGATGACTTGAACCTGATTGAACTTCTTCGAATAGTCAATAATCTCCTTTGCGACCGCGGCTGGGAAACTGCGCCGAATGGAATCGACCGATTGACCTTTGGCTTGGGACGCAAGGAAGCGTTTAGCCAGCGCGGTAACGGTGTTGAGACCGTCGGCCGTTGAAACATCGACCGCCTGCGCAATCGTCTTGACACCATTCCACTCGCGACGAGGGTCGGCAATTTTTCCGACTCCGCGAAGGATCGTTACCATGTGCCCGAGCGTTGCTTCCGCGCGTTTGCCGATGACATAGCCTTCTTCAGTCAGACGCTGTACAACTGTAGCTGCGGCTTCGGCAGATTCGTTACGGAATTTCTTCGAGGCTAAGCTCGAAAGGGCTTTTCCAGACGTAACAAAGTAGTCCTTGACATACCCACCGACGCGAAGCGACTTTTCTCCAAAGGCGACGATTGGCGCGCCGACAACTTCGTCGAGACCCTGAAGTGTTCGTTGCAGAGCGTTGCCGGATTGACCGATCGACGCCCAGCGAACATCCTCGACAAACGAACCTAGACGAGCAAAGCCTTTGGCGGCAGCTCCTGGGGATACGAGCGTCACGAGATCGAACGTCGCCCGCCCCAACTGCTCGAAATCGCCTTCCCAGACCGAGTCGGCCATGTGCCCGGGAATTCCGAGGATTCCTTTGAAGATTCCACCGACAACGGCCACGCTCGTTTGACCACCGGCAAGAATTCCTTTAAACGGATTTTTGCTGCTGTAGCCCTGTTCATATTGCTTGTACATCATCGATACGCCACGTGCTGTCCCACTCTGCAGCGAGTAGAACGAATCTAACGATGGTGTGAGATCGACTTTGCCAAGTGTCGCAAGATTGAGTGCGTCCGTACCGAAGCGTGTCGCTGAAAAGGCAAGATCGGTTCCAAGCAAAGTCAATTCCTTCACGGTATCGACCGCCGCCAACGAAAAGCCAACCCAGGTTTCAAAAGCGACCCCAAGCGGTGCCGCTAAGCCATATCGTTGGATCAAAGCTCCTTTCGGCGTAAATCCCTTTTGCAGCCGACCCAAGCCATTCGATAACTCTTCGTTCCCTTGGATCGTAACTCCCGTCATCTGCTTGAACGTCGTATAGTCTTCCTGGAATCTCGCTTCTTCGCCATAGAGCCCCGTCGGATCGACGACGTTGATTGGATCGTTCGTGACGTAGCGGTAAAGATTCTCATCCAAACCGTTGTAGCCCGTTGGGTCGGCACTCAAAAATTGTCCGATCGAAGCGTCGTAGTATCGATTACGATAGAAGTACCAGCCACTTTCAGCGTCCGCTTCTCGACCCGTGAAACCGAACGGTCCGATCGCCTGACCGCTCGTTGAAATCGAGTTACCAAACGCGTCGTAGTCCTTGGACGCCACAATCGTCCCTTGCTGGTCGACCCAGCGACGAACGCTTTGAAGATGATCTCCAAGCAACCAAGTCACTTCACCAGCCGCATTGACGCTTGCAAGTACCTGGTCGCTCTTTAAACCGAAGATATATCGCTTATCAAGCGTTGCTGACGACGGCCCCGTCGGACCGTCCACATCGATTAGCTCGGCGAGGATGTTATCGCCATCGCCGTAAACGTAGTAACGCCATACTGCCGGAGTGGAATCAGTGAGATTGCTATCGACGCCCTTAGCGATACGCCGATTTTGGACATCGTAGCGGTACTCAGTGGATGCAACAACGATACCGCCCGCGTCGCGATCTTGAAAGCCGACCAGCCGATTGCGAGCATCCCAATCGAGCGTTCGGATCTTCCCGCTCGCGATTTCCGTTCTCTGCTTGAGATTTCCCGCTGTGTCATACGTGTAGGTGAAAATTCCATCGGCAGCTAAACGGTTGTCGGCAATAGTGACATAGTTCGTGCTATGAATGGATGACTCAATCCGATTTCCCGCCGCATCGTAGCGATACGTTTCTGCAGGGAAGGGGTTCGCTCCCGAATAGCCGACGTTCGTAATCTGTCCCGCGGCGTCGTAGCTATAAGTTGCCGTTCGACCATCCGTTGTCATCGTCCTCATGCGTCCGTCGACATCGTACGCATAATCGTATTGTTGCAAAACGGTTCCGTCGCCTTTGGCGTGGACTAATCGCATCAGAAAGCCCGTCGCGGGGTCATACGAGTAGGTGTCGCGAATGAGAACGTTGGTTCCGATGGCTCGAGTCATCTCGTCGAGATATCCCGTCTGCGAGTTGTACGTCATGGCGACAGTGATGTCAGTCGAACCAATATGCTCTATCAACCGCTCAACTCGCCCGCCCGCATTGTGCCCAACTTCCAGTCGCCTGACCTCCAAGTTGTCCAACAGCACCTTCTGCTCCGTCACTTGATCGGCAACGTTCATTTGG
>JANPLJ010000864.1:0-7910 GCA_031426475.1 Pirellulaceae bacterium
GGATGATCATTCAAGTATTGATGGCATGCGCTGACCAATTCGTTGATTTTCGCTTCAGAATTATCGTGAAGCGTAAAGAACACCATGTGCGCAAGTTTGGGGGAAGACATAGAACCGGTCCGTTAGGGAGAATGTAAATAAATGGGCTATTCAGGAATTTTAGTGGGTGTTCGGTTTCGATTGATTCTCGATCGAGGGACTTGCCCTGGGCTGTCTAAATTTCGGGGTTGAAATGAAGGATTTGCTACTCGTAGTCCCATCGCAATTCTTCCGCATTCCATCCCGAAGGGATTCCAAGGTATTATCCGGGGGTCGCCGCAAAGCGGCGCACCCCCGGATACATGGCGACGCGCGAACGACCCAGGAAGGGTCGAAGATTCTTCGATCCTTTCAGGATCGGAACCCGTTGCGCCCATTGTTTCCTTCGCTCAACCACCGGCTAATATCTTGTATCCCTTCGGGATGAAAAATTACTCAAAACGAAAACCACCACAATACCGAATTTTTGACAGTCAAGGCTTTCCTACTCGATCGAGAAGGTCTAGCTTCCTAAGCCTAAGTCTTTGGGGTTGTGACAGAAAGCAGTCTACCAATTCCATCGAATCGCCATAGCCGACGTATGTCAGTTTGGTTCACGGAAGTTCCGAGGCAAAAACACTTCAAACGCGGGCAAGGACGCCCGCGAGTCAACGTGAAGATCCTGCTGCAATGAAAACTTAATCATCATCGTCGTGAGATTTGTTGGATCCGCGGTCGGCTTCGCTTCTGCGATCCAATCCGGCGCGATCCATTAGCGAACTTCGCATCAAGCTTTCGACGTCATCATCGCTCGGCGGCGGCCCACTCGCTCCCAATGAATCCGGGTCATACTGAATTTCGTATTGATGTTTCGCAACGGTCAGGATACTACCCGGATCGAGTCTTTTTCGACTTGTAATTCGGAAGCCGTTGACTTTCGTCCCGTTGCGACTGTCCAGGTCTTTGACAAACCAGTAACCACTATCCAGTGATAGCCGACAATGCTGGCCGGATACGTTTGGAAATCGCAAAACGATATCACAGTTGTCGCGACGACCGATAAGAATTCGGTCTTTCTTCAGCGGAACGTCTTCGCCTCCCCCAGAAGGCACCAGCATGCCATAGTTTGCCATATTCTCTTACATGCTTCCAAATCAAAGTTGTCGAACTATTTCAAGTACCCTGAAAACGTACATTCAAGTTTAAGTCGTCGAAGATCGCCCGTCAACGATTTCAGGCGTGCTGGCCGATAGCGAATAAGGCGATTCGTGTTAAAACTATCGTATTGCACAAACTTTGCCATCACCTTTTTTCTGACGAAAAGACTATGTCGATTGAATCCCGTCCGGCGAATCCCAATCAAGCTCGTCATGCTGAAATCCCTGAGCCGTCGCTAACACCGATCCAAGGATGGCATTGTGGACACTATTTCTACCGTTGGAACCGCGAAGCGCTTCACGGCATTGCCGCCGACCGCTCGCGGCTGGAACGAGGCATTCAACAGTTCGCTGAAGCATTGAGTCCGGCCGCTGAATTCCGACCGGAACGCTTTCAGAGCTTCATCGTCAGCGGGCATAAAGCCGACTTCGGATTGGTCATGATGGATCCGGATCCACTCAAAATCGATCGTGTTCACCAGAAACTGCTCAGCGGATCCTTGGGGGCGGCTATCGAACCGACCTATTCTTTCGTCTCGGTTTCCGAGGTCAGCGAATACCTTCCCAACCGTGAACAGTATGCACAGAAACTTTTGCGAAGCGGAGAAGATCCGGCCTCTCCGAGTTTTGAAGCGAAAGTGAACTCCTACGAAAAGCGTTTGCCGATGATGTTAGCGCATCGTCTTTCCCCTGAGTTCCCTGAATGGCCAGCGATGTGTTTCTATCCGATGAATAAGGTTCGTAACGTTGGAGCCAACTGGTTTCTGTTGCCTTTTTCGGAACGAACCGAGATGATGGCCGAACATGCCCAAAGCGGGATGTCATTTGCTGGACGCGTTACTCAATTGGTCACCGCTTCGGTGGGATTAGACGACTGGGAATGGGGTGTGACTCTTTGGGCGAAAAACCCTCAGTATCTAAAAGATATCGTTTACACGATGCGATTCGATCAAGCGAGCGCTCGATTCGGGCAATTCGGACCTTTTTATACCGGATATCTCGCCACGCCTACGAAGATTCTCGAACATTGCTATGTCGGATAGACAAACAACGATTGGAAATCCAATAGAGTAGGCCGCTGACCATCATCGCCACGACTTCCTGCACAATGGGCACAGCATCTTCTAGCCAAGGTTGCAAAAACCAATCCCAGCTCAAACAGAAATGCACCAGCCAAGTCGCAATGCCACCAATCATGGCAATTACGGCTGCCGCTTGGCTTCGATGATTTGCGTAAAGACCGACCAGAAATGGAACGGTCAAACTGACAAAACAGATGGCGTACGAGGCTTGTAATAGTTCGTAAGCACTTCGACCGACGAGCGATAGTATGATCGAGATCGCTACTACCAATACGATGCAGGCGCGTTGTAGCCACAGTTGTTCTTGGTCGGTCGATAATCGGCTGGACCATCGGCGCATGGCCGGGCAGATGAGATTCTGAGCGATGATCGCCGAGGGAGACATGACGGCACTGGCAAACGTTGATAGTACCGCTGAGGTGATCGCTAATAGAAAAACGACTTGGGCTGGGTAACTCAAATAGCGAATGGCGAGCGTCGTCAAAACGTCGGACTCGGATTCGATCCAACTGCGATCGATACAAACAGCCCCGATCCCGATCAAGACCGGAAAGGCACCGATGAATAGATAACCGATTGCGGCCAAATAGCAGGACCTGGCAGCAATTGTTTCGCTCTTGGCTGCCAAAATTCGCTGCAACAAATCTTGGGTTGGTAAATTTCCCAGCGCGCCGATCGCTATCGCTCCGAGCGCAAGCGAATAGTCGCTAGCCAACTTCGATCGATCAGCCAAAAGCCAGTGCCCATTCGGTGCGCTGCTCCAAAGTCGAACGCTTCCGACGCTCAACGATTGATCGCCGAGTTCGTACAACACGGCGTAACCCAGGAGGAATAGCCCTGCCGCGATCAGGATCATTTGAAACATATCGATCCAAGAAACCGAGAGCATGCCGCCTAAAAGGCAATATCCAGTACCTGCGATCGCGACTAGGAAAATACTTACCTCCATCGGCCATTGCAGCATCGTTTGCAATACGATCGCCAACGACATCAGTTGGGTTGCGATCCAACCGAAATAGCTGGGGATGAGAATCCAAGACGATACTTGTTCAGCCACCGAACCAAATCGATCTCGAAAGAAGTCGCCAAGCGTCAAGATTTGCATTCGCCATAAGGCTTTCGCTACAAAGCACCCTGCTAGCGCTAGGCAAAGTGCAATCCCGACTGGATCCATCATCGCCCGTCGAATTCCAACCGAAGCGACTTCGTTCGCAACCGTCATCATCGACTCGGCACCAAACCAAGTTGCAATCAATGTGAATGTTGAAATCGTCAGAGGGAGCTGCCGGCCCGCCAACACGAATTCCTCGACCGTATGAACACGCTTCGATGCCTGCCATGCAAGTCCGTAGAGAATGACTAGATAAACAACAATGGCGATAATCATTGTCGGTGTTTCCAGTCATCGATGAATCTTTTTGCGTCCGGTACCCCGTTTTTGTCGCAATAGAAGGCAAGCTCGTGCTGTTTTCCGCGAACGACATGAATCTTCAGTTGTCCATTCTCTTGCGAAAAAGGAAGTCCATTCGTTTTCACGGAAAATCGTCTTGCCATTCCTTCGCGATAAAAATCGCTGATGTCCCGTAGAATGCGACCGAGTCGAGCCTGGAAGTCGAGAAGTGGCTCACGATCGGCGGCATGAAAATAGACAACCTGAATCGCCGCATCGTTTGGCGTTTCTCCGGCGTGAAACGCCGCGATTCGATCGAAAGCAGGTTGAATTGGGGGATTCGGTTCGGCACTGTGCAACGATTGAGTTATCAATAGAAACACAAAAGCACAGCGACGAATCATCTTCGAAATCCTTCGTGAACGCCTTAGCGCGGAGGGCGAAACATCTCTGCGATTCTAATTGGTTTTGGTCGATGCCAACTCTTCGATGTAGATGTCGACTTGTTGGCCGGGGATGGCTTGAATCGCGGCGGGCGAAACGGAGTAAATGATTTGGAGCACTCGTGTGTCGACACGTTCGCTGACGCCACCGTTCAATGTTTTTTTCGGAACGACGTAGGGCTCGGTGCGCACAAAAGTTAACGGTACCTTGACGGCTGGACGACCTCGGACGGAAGCGAAGGCGGGGGCTTCCGCCGAGAACCTTGGTATTTCTGATTCGTCGATATCGACTCGGACGTGCAACGGATCGACGACGCCCAAGATCATCAGAGGCGTACTGAGCACAGCCGCCGGTGCAAACTCGCCTTCACGTATCTTTACTTGCAATACTTCGGAATCGCGGGGTGCCATGACTCGAAGGAGCTCCAAAGTCATGGTCTCTTTGGCTAGGCTCGCTTTCGCTTGCTCGACGGCCACTTGCTGGACTTCGATCGAAGGGGCCGATTTTTCACCCGCAATGAGCTCAAGACTTGCAATGGCTTCTCGGTGTCGAGCTTGCGCTTCGGCTAACTTTGCCGCGGAGACTGCAAACGCGAGCCGCCGCGTCCCAAGTTCTTCCTCGGAAACAGCGTTCCGAGTTGCGAGGACTTCGGACCGCGAGAGCTCTTGCTTTGCATTTGACAAGGTCGCTTCCGCTTGTAGCTCCAACGCTCGCGCTGCGTCGACCCGAGCCTTCAGAGTCGGGACTTGTGCGTGTAGCTCTTTCAGCTTCGATTCTTGGGCTAAAAGGTTCGACGTCGCAAGTTGTGAGTTTGCCTGGGCTGCTCGATCATCGATCGCAAAGAGCGGATCGCCCTTCTTTACTTTATCACCCGGCTTAACGAATACTTGCGAGACGATTCCAGGCAAGTGCGATCCGATCATGACGGCCTCGCCAACCGGTTCGATGATCCCCACACCACCGATGTAACGTCCGCTGGTGGCCAAAGTGGCCGATGCCAGTTTGCCGGACATTGGGTTTGTCGGAGGAGCGAATCGCACATCGGCGAAATTCGCTTTGGGCGTGTTCTTTTGAATAAGGAAAACGGCCCAGACAAGCAGTATGACGGCGATCGAGATGCTCCCGATCGCAAACAAATTTCGAAAACTAAACTTCATTGAATTGCCTCGGAAGGTCTTTGGTCTTCGACACGCGTTACCTGGCCATCGGATAGATAAACGATCGTATCGGCGAAGGAAAAGATACGGCTATCATGCGTAACGACTAGGACTGCTCGATCGGGAGCTGCCGCGAGTTCGCCAAGCAATTCCATCACAGCGTGTCCCGTCTCTGCGTCCAATGATGCGGTGGGTTCGTCGCAAATAATCAACTTCGGTTGATGAACCAAAGCCCTCGCAACAGCCACGCGTTGTTGCTGACCACCCGAGAGTTGATTCGGGTATTTGAATCGATGCTCGGCCATGTCAAGCTTTTCAAAGAGCCGTTTTGCTTGCTTGGTAGCTTGATGCATCGATTGGCCCTGAATAATCAAGGGAACGGCAGCATTTTCGATAGCATTCAACGCGGGAATAAGATTGAATTGCTGGAATACAAAGCCAAGATTCCGAGCTCGAAAATCGATCAGGGCCGAAGACCGCAGTTTCGCAAGGTCTTTTCCTAGGACTTGAATACTTCCTTCGGTTGCCGTCAACAAACCTGCCATTACCGAAACCAATGTCGTTTTTCCACAACCGCTTGGTCCGACAAGAAAGGTGGATTTTCCAAGCTCGATATCGACATCGATCCCTCGAAGGACCCGAATGCGAGTTTGTCCCGTTCCAAATTCCTTGACGACTCCTCGGCATTGAACAGCTATCGCGGAACTCGGGTTTGCGATTGAATGGTTGCCAGTATCGCTCATCATCATCCCCGAAAAACAATGGCTGGGTCGATGAACAACACTCGTCGCAACGCAACGAGGGATGCGAGTGCAATAATCATGGCAGCTATAGCCCCCGAGGCGATGGCGATCTGCCAGGGCAAGAAGAAGCCAGCAAAATTCGGGCTTCGTCCCGCAAACTCAAAGAAAGATGCGGCCCCACCGAGCCCAACACCGTAGCCTACGAAGCCCACCACCAACGCTTGGAGAAAGACCATCCTTATAAGCCTGCTGTTCTTGGTCCCCAGCGCTTTCAAAACGGCGAAATGTCGCAAGTTTTCGAGCACAAAGAGGTTAAACATGAGCCCCACCACACAGACACCTACGATGATTCCCAATGCGATGACGGTCCCGAAGCTGACGGGAATCCCCGTGTTGTCGATCACATACTGGACTGCTTTGTCGCGGAACGCCTTCGATGTGAGCGCCATCAATCCCGTTTGGAGCTGAATAGCCTTCGCAACGTCGGACGGATTTGCTCCATCGTCAGCGCGAACCAATAGGAACGAAAGCTGGTTCCTTCCGTTGTTGGTATACGACATGGCTTGCGAATAGCGAGTATAGAACGTGATCCCCGAGGTGAATTTTGGCGAATCCTTGATAATCGCAACGACGACCGCTCGACGATCGTTCAGCTCGACCGTTTTGCCGATCGATATCGGTTCACCTCGCCAAATCTTTCCGAAGCCGTTCTGATCCACGGCGACCGAGTCGGGCCGTTTGAGGTCCTCGGGGCTCCCGATGACGAAATGAGGAGGCAAGCCTATCAATGAATTGTCATCTGCTCCAATTAAGAGTGCCGACTCCAATTCGCCCGCCGACGTCCGAATCGTTGCCATCGATTTAAAATAGGGAACGGCCCATTGAACGCCGGGAACTCCTCTTACGCGCCCCAGTTCCGTATCCCGCAAAGGAAAAACGGTATCTAGATTCTTCACGCCTGGATCCATGACCCAAATGTTCGCTTCGGGCGTGTCGTCGATCACCGCCCCAGCTCGCGAAAGCAACCCAAGAAAGATGCCCATCTGCTGGTTGATAAGCAACGTCGAAAACGCCACTCCGACGACCAGCCCGATGTACTTAGCCCGGTCGTTGAAGAGCATTTTGAGAGCGATCAAATCCATTTTAAGTTGGTCAAATTCCGTAGCACTAGTGGCATTTGCTTTTCCACGAGCCGGCTCGTCGCTTTGAGGATGTCTTAAAAATGGTATCCAACTTGCGGACCGTTTTTTGTGAGCGTTAAAATTTCGGGACCCTCTTCGGTCATCAGAATCGTATGTTCGAATTGCGCTGACAGCTTGCCGTCGCGTGTCGTCACCGTCCAATTGTCGCGTGTATCGAGTTTGGTAAATCGAGTTCCTGCGTTCACCATCGGCTCGACGGTAAAGCACAACCCTGGATGTAAACGCTCTTGACGCGATTTACGATCAGGCACATGTGGGATATTCGGATACTGATGGAAACGTTTTCCAAGTCCGTGACCCACATATTCACGCACGACCGAGAATCCTCGTCGATGGGCTTCAGAGACCACCGCATCCCCTATGTTACTGACCGGGCAACCTGGAGTCAGGTTTTGGATCGCGAGGTACAAGCAGTCAAAGGCGGCTTGTGTAATCGCTTTTGCCTCTGGCGAGCAATTGCCGACCAGGAACGTTTCGGATTGATCGCCGTGCCAGCCATCGACGACCGATGTGATGTCGACGTTGATGATATCGCCTTCGACGAGAGCATAATTGTTTGGAATTCCGTGGCAGATGACATCGTTTACGCTAGTACAGCAACTTTTTCGGTATCCCAGATAACCGAGCGTCGCCGGAACGTGTCCATGACGGATAGTGTAGTCATAAACGAGACGGTCGATTTCCTCCGTCGTCAAGCCGGGTCGGATAAAGCCTCGC
>JANPLJ010000865.1:0-2596 GCA_031426475.1 Pirellulaceae bacterium
TCGGGAGATCGGGCTCCTGCCGAGAGGCACGGTCGAACTCGAGGCCATCGTCGGGCTGTTTCCCTTCATACCGCCCCAAGACTTCCTTTGCGATTTTCATCCAGCCGGAACTACCCTACCATGAAGCAAACCTCAATCCCCACCTTCGATATCAGTTGGAAAAATACCGATGAATGCTTGGTCGGATGCCCGTGGTCCTTACCCGATGACTCGACTTCGTCGATTGCGACGGCAGCCTTGGATTCGCGACTTGACTCAAGAGAATCGACTTACGCCCTCCGATCTGATTTGGCCCCTTTTCATCCTGCCTGGACAGGACCGGTCGGAGCCGATTCCGTCGATGCCTGGCGTTCAACGGCATTCGGTAGATCGAATTGTCCAGCATGCCCAAGCCGCCGTGCGCCTGGGGATTCCCGCGATCGCTCTCTTTCCGGTGACTCCGCTCGATGGTAAGTCACTCGATGGCGATGAATCAGCGAACCCCGAAAACCTCATCTGCATGGCGACGCGAGCCGTACGACAATCGGTCGGCGAACACTTGGGTATCGTATGTGATGTCGCGCTCGATCCCTATACTTCGCATGGCCACGATGGCCTCGTTCGCGACGGATACGTCGTCAACGACGAAACGATCGTCAAGCTCTGCGCACAAGCGGTTAACCAAGCAAAAGCGGGCTGCGATTGCATTGCCCCGTCCGACATGATGGACGGTCGCATCGGCGCTATCCGAAAAGCACTCGATAACGCAGGCTTCCAGGACGTTTCGATTCTTTCCTATGCTGCCAAGTACGCATCGGCCTTTTATGGCCCATTTCGAGACGCAGTGGGCTCCGCGAAAAACCTCAGCGGTGGCGACAAGAAAACCTACCAGATGAACCCAGCCAACACCGACGAAGCCTTGCACGAAGTCGCTTTGGACTTACAAGAAGGCGCCGATATGGTGATGGTGAAACCCGGAATGCCTTACTTAGACATCGTTCGCCGCGTCCACGAGACATTCCATGTGCCTGTCGCTGTCTATCAAGTCTCAGGCGAATATGCGATGCTCAAAGCCGCTGCACAGCAAGGGTGGTTGGACGAGCGGGCAGTAGTCATGGAAAGCCTGCTCGGAATGAAGCGAGCAGGTGCGGCCGCCATACTCACCTACTTCGCTCAAGAAGCCGCCCAATGGATGAACTGAGCCCGTCCGTCAAAGCGCCTGAAAAATACCTCGTACTCAGCTCCCGGCGGTACTCGTACTCGTACTCGAAGATAAAGCTCGATCGAGTACGAGTACGAGTACCGTTTCACTGAGTACGAGTACGATTTTGTTGCGATCGATCCCGGCGATTGGCGAGAAGTGTCAATTTTAGAGGGTTTTATTGATGATGGACTCACGATCGAGGGGCTTGCCCTGGGCTGTTAACAATTCGGGGTTAACAGTCCAGGACAAGCCCCCATGGGCTGTCTATCAATCGAGAGCACGCTACTCACATGGATGCCATTAAAATGAATTCTCCGAGAATTGCTAGCATCGATCGAATTTTTTCCGATCGAGCTAACGCTTGCGCTAGCGACGTTCCGAAGAAATCTCTACCTAGGTCATACGATCACTATAAACCAACCTGGATTGCGGGCGTCTCATTCAACATGAAGCACCAATTACTCACACATCCTTCCGCCGTTGACCACCAAGCCTACAGCGTAGAGACAGCTCTTGGAGCCGATCGCTTTGTGAACACTTGGGTCCCTTTTCGTATTCGCCCCTGGGCCTCGCTGACCATCCTGCATGGTCTTGGAGATCATGGCGGACGCTTCAATAGCATCGCCGTTTCTTTAGCGAGTGCTGGCATTGGAGTCATGGCGATCGATTTGCCAGGACACGGAAGAAGTCCCGGACGTCGCGGGGTGATCGCTTCCTATGAAGCATTGATCGATGAAGTCGGGAACGCCGTAAATCTCGCCTTGCGAACGTGGGAAGAGACGCCAGCGTTTGTTTTCGGACACAGCATGGGCGGCAACCTCGTTTTAAACTGGTCGATTCGTCGCCCTTTTGAAGCCCATTCGATCGAAGGTGTGATCGCTGTCGCTCCCATGCTGCGTTTAGCCAAAATGCCCAAACCGCACTTCCTAAAGATCGGTCGTTGGCTCGAAAAACACTGGCCAAACTTACGTGTCACCGCACCAGTTGATGTGCGCCAGCTGTGCAGTGATCCGATCGGCCAGGATGCATATAGACGCGATCCTTACGTCCATCGGAAGATGTCGTTAAGACTAGGAAACGCATTGATCGAAAGCGGCCAGTGGGCCTTGGAACACGCGGATCAAATCGGTAAGCCTTGCTTGCTGATGCACGGAAGCGACGACACGCTGACCTGCCCTATCGCAACCGAAGAGATGGCAAAACAGATGGGGCCAAACGGAGCGATCAAGCTCTGGCCAAACACACGCCATGACCTGCACTTTGAACTGCAACGCGAATCTGTTTTTACCTACCTGATTAGCTGGATGAAAGAGCAGTCAGGTATCAAGCATTCCACACGCCGAAGCATGTCCCGCCATGCCGCGTGAGATCATCCCACACACCCTGTCGTAGCTACGTTCGCCAGAACGTGGC
>JANPLJ010000866.1:0-2866 GCA_031426475.1 Pirellulaceae bacterium
TGTACTCATCGATTGCGACTCCGCTCGCGGTCGCCGAAAACTACGAACGAATTCGACAAGCATCCATTCAAGGAGTTGGCGGATACCCGGGCGTTGGCTCGGCGAGCGGCCATGCCTATTTCCATGACGAACTCAATCGAAATGTCCACTACGAACAGCGGCCACCGATGCAACTCTTAACCGCAGCCGGTACCATCGACCGTCGATCGGGTGTCTATTTCAAGCTGCGTTCAACACCGCAAGCGGCGTTGGAAGGGTCGCGTACGTTTATGCTGACACTCGAAGTTCCAAACGCCTGGCGGGGCGATGTCCTCGAATTCCATGCCGTTGCTTACGGACGCAAGAACGCAGACTCCAATCAAAGCGCCAAACCACTCGGCGAAGAGCGTTTCTTGATTGCCGTGTACAACGAGGCGGACGAAGAAGCAGCCCAGTACGCGATGTCGTTCGTCCAGCAACAATCGAAGCTTCGCGCCATGGCGAATCAACATGCGTCGACCATTCAAAAACGCGCTTACCCGACGCCGGTCCACAAACTTGGCCAAGTGCTAGACATCTACGAACCGTCGGTCCCCAGTGACTATCTCAACCAGTGGATTTTTGGAAGCGTCAACGAACAGCCCAATCGTAAATTGCCAGTCGATCTCCGCGTTGCAATGCTTGACTTCATCGATAGCCGCATTGTGATCGAAACGTTAGCGGGGCCGTCGCAGTCGGCACCCAAGATGTCGCTCGCCAAACAATCGTTCAGTTCTTACTAAAGCCGAATGGTAGGCTCGTTTCTTTGCCGAGCGGGTTTTTCATGAAGTGACGATAGCAGTCTGAACAAAGATCGTAACGCTTGCGTTGGTAGAGTTCCTCACCAAGGGACGAACTCCCATATTCGTCATTCGACTCGAGCAATTCCTCGAGATCCTCCAGATGATCCATATCATCGACTACCTCACCAGGGATGTAGTCGTTGGCTGCTTCGATTTCGACGCGTACGATGTAACGCAAATCTTGATCAGCGTTGATTTCTCGCTTGCATCGATCACAGGAGTAGTGAATCATAATTTTGTTCTCCGAGCGGCGTCAAAGTTGGAACGCTTTGAATCTTGCGATGATTCTATACGACAGCATTTAGTATCTCACTCTATGGTAACGCTCGTCGCACCTTAGTCGCAAGTGTCTAACGCAGATTGTTTTCGAACGAAATGTATGCAAACGGAACTTGATCCCTGAATAGGGTTGTGATCAGCAATGAAGTGTTCTTTTTCGTCCCTTTTTTTCGAAAGCGAGCCGCTTTTTTGATTCCTGCCCGCGCGATTTTGCTCAATCGCGTTAGAATACTCAGTTTTGACCAAAGGTACCCATCTTGCCCGATTCGACCATAAACGACCCTTCCACTAGCCTTAAGCAAGCCGCTGATATGTGTGGCATCACTGGGATCGCCGACGATCGCTGGGCCATCCTCGAGGCCTATTGCCAGTTGCTTTGGGAATGGAATGGTCGAATGAATTTAACACGACACAGCGATTTTGACCGCTTTGCGCGTCGTGATCTGCTGGATTCTTGGCATCTGGCAAACCTTCTCAAGCAAGGTGAAGAGGTCCTGGACATTGGAACAGGTGGTGGAGTCCCTGGAGTGGTGCTCGCCATCTTACGTCCGGACCTACAACTTACACTGTGTGATAGTGTTGGAAAGAAAGCCAAAGCCGTCGAGTCGATCGTACGTTCGCTCGACTTAGCTATCCCCGTCCATCCAACGCACGTTCAAAAAGTGCTCGACGATTTCCGCTATGATTCGTTGGTGGTACGAGCAGTCGGGCCCCTCACTAAACTTTGCGTCTGGTTGGAAGACTACTGGCACACCTTCGGTCGGTTGTTGGCCATCAAGGGCCCCAAATGGGTCGAAGAACGCGGCGAAGCTCGACATCGTGGCTATCTCAAGAACATTGAACTTCGGAAAGCCGATTCCTATCTGATGCCCGACACGCACGCGGAAAGCGTTATCCTACAGTTGAGAAAACTTCGTCCAGGTGAAAAGTCAACGGAATGACGACCAAGGCCAAGAAAGCGATGGAGGGGCAAACCGATTCGGATTCGAAGCGTCCGTCTAGTATCGCCAAAGCGATTCAATCCATCTCTCGCTCCGATCGCTTTGTGGAGTCGATCGAATCTTGGAAATCCGATAAGAAGTTGACTTGGGAAGGAGTCTGGCCAGCATCCGTCGCGCCGCTCGTTGCGGCCTTTCTGAACATCAAGCCGCAACCGATCCTCATCTTGGTTCCGTTGCCAGCGGACATCGACAGCTTGGCGCGTGACGTTGAGTATCTTCTTGGCAGGCCGATCGATATCTTTCCACAAGCCAGCGACGACAGCGAACTCGAATCGCTGCTCCAACGCGAGGTCGTCGAACGCCTGCAAGTGCTGAGTCGTTTGGAAGCATTCCGACACAGCAAGCTAGAATCGCAAACGACATCATCGCAACCAGTTGTGATCTCGACACTCCCCGCATTGATGCATTCCGTTCCAAGTCCGACGTCGATTCGTAGCAGTCGACGGTTGCTAAAGATCGGGATGAAACAACGCATCGATGAACTTCGAGCCTGGTTCATCGAAGCGGGCTATCACACGACGACCAGCGTTCAACTCCCCGGAGAGTTTACTTTTCGCGGCGGAATCCTCGACGTCTATCCACCTGATTCACCAGAACCGATTCGTGTCGAATGGTTTGACGACGAAATCGAGTCAATTCGGATGTTCGATGCGATGTCACAAAAGTCGATCGAGCGATTGGAAACAGTCGCCATCCCTCGCGCGAAAGGCGATGAGCATGAGAGTTCATCGTTGCTAGACTATCTCGACGATACGACACCGATCC
>JANPLJ010000867.1:0-1996 GCA_031426475.1 Pirellulaceae bacterium
CGGACGGCATAACAGGAATCTCGATTCCTGTCGCCACCATACCGGAACCTGTAAGTTTCGTTCTCGTAGGACTTGCGGGCCTCGTTTTGCGATGGCAAAGGCGACGTCCTTGGTCTTGCAACGGAAATACCGTCTAATGCTCTCGAAATGGGTACCGCGTTCGTCGTTTTGATTGGATAACTGGTTTCCATAATCCTAAAGCCAATGTTGCATGCTACGGCAAAGATATGGCTGGGAAGGTCGGAAAATCTCCAACGTTGACAAACGAATGAATTAGGCAAACCCTTCGGCAGCTTGAGTTGCCAATCGCCGCAAAGCGGAATCCGATCGAAGACAAAAGGACAGGCATTGCATGGATGAGTTCGATTTCCACAACATGGAAGACAATCCCGCAATAATTGACAAATTCAAATCGCTTCTTGTTCTGGCCGATTGTAGTCGAGCAAGCGATACGGCCCCGTTCGCGAACGTGACGATTACGCATGTTGCCTTACTGACCACCTTCGGTTCGTTTGGACCACCACGGCAGTTCAACGCCACCGTCCATCGTGAGCGTGCTTCCGACCATGTAGGCTGCTTCCTTGCTCAGTGTAAAGCAGATGCCGTGCGCCATTTCCTCGGACGTACCAAGTCGTTTGAGCGGCAAGGTTTGGGCACCTTCTTCCAGTTGCTCTTCCGTAAAAAATTTCCGTTCGCCAGGCGTATCGATCCATCCAGGATGAAAAACGTTGACGCGAATGCCATGCGACACCAATTCGATCGCAGCCGTTCGAGCCATGTGGTCGATGGCGGCTTTCGCCATATTATAAGCCATCGCGGTTGGGAATGCGATTTTAGAATGCGGTGAACTGACGATCGTGATCGCTCCACCACGACCTTGCTTGACCATCTGTCGCGACGAGGCCATCAAACCATGGAGAGCTCCCCACATCGAAACTTCGATCGTGCGTCGAAAGCCTTTCATATCGGCTTCCAACATCAATTGCCGGTCGCTGTAGGCTGCATTGGAAACAAACAAGTCGAGACTTCCAAAGGCATCTACCGTTTGTGCGACCATGTCGTCTACGGCGGCTTGATCCGAGACGTCGCAAGGAACGATGATCGCTTTGCGTCCGAGCTTCTCGACCTCGCGTTGGACTTCTTCCGCCGCCTCGCGACTGGAACTGCAATTGATCGTAACATTCGCACCGCCACGAGCCAATTCAATTGCGACAGCCCGGCCAATACCTTTCGAAGATCCAGTCACAAGGGCATTCTTGCCTTCAAACGAGTAATGCATCAATTTCTACTTTCTCATGGATACGATAAACAACAGAAGCAAATTGTATCACGATCCGAATGCTTCGTAACAGACCGCTCGGCTTCGAATAGCAATCACTATCTTGTTTTCGTTGTTTTGTCTCTAGTGCCTTGATTTTGCTCGCGAACCGAAGGATGACAAAAGCCTGTCATCAAGTGGTCCCGCGACTCCGCTCGCGGGACGATTGTCAGCGAACGGAGTCGCTGACCCACCGGATGTAACCGTGCGAATCTTCGCTGACACGAGAAATCAAGCTTACTTCACATTCACCCAGATCGGCGAACTCCAGGCCATATTGCCGTCGACTTGTTCGACGCGAAGATAGTAGCGGTTCTCGCCTGCGTTAGGTGACTCGTCGACGAAACGCAAGTCAACCAATTTGGATGCTGGCTTCCATTCTTGATAATTCTCTTCGTTGCGGACGAGCGTTACTTGCTTGATATCGGCTGTCGCATCGATCCTCCACGACAAGTTTGGTTTGCCTTGCAGATCGACTTCGGTTCCGAGTATCTGACCATTGCAAGAAAACTCGACAAAAATTTTGTCGGTCGCGGCAATCGTCCGTCGAGCATTTAATCCTTCGATGATTCCTTCTCGAGTAAACTCTTTGACATAAACACCGCCGTAACTGGTATGAGTCGAAATATGGTCGCTGTCCGCCCATACGCCGAGCTTATGTCCGCGGCTGAGTGCATT
>JANPLJ010000868.1:0-5038 GCA_031426475.1 Pirellulaceae bacterium
CATCCCTCAAAAATGGCCAGAAGCCTTCATGGTGTGAGCAACCGCCAGTAGCGAAACATTAATGGCCAATCGCTTGCCATGTGAAGATCGATTTCGACGATCCTCGCCTCCAGACCTTCTCAAAGTACCATTAATCGTCTCTCGATACCTTGCGTTAACTCGCAATCGCGTTGCGATGAAGCCAATGATGAATATCGATAGCTTGAAAAATTCTTAAAAGCTCAAATTTTAGGCGAGTATCGCTCGGTTTGAAATCAGATTTGGCAACACGCGATTCTAGTGGACTACGCACCGGGTTCCATTGTATTTAGCTGCTGAGCATCCAGAAGTAACTTTCGTCCTCAACCAGTTCCGCCGTGAATCTTCCTTGGAACAGGTGACCAGTCCGATGGTGTCGCATGGCAATTCGCATAGACTTGCCAACCCGTGAGGATACAGTCTTGACAAAACCATCGGCCATACGCTGGTAGTCACCATCGTCATTAAAAACTGGTTGAGGGCGATTTACCCGTGCCATCACATAATAGATCGCGTTGGAAATTATCTTCGTAAAGGTCTTGCCATTCCCAGGAACTTCGACACAACGAACCGCGTGTAAACAGTAAACAGGGTCTGACCCCTGGTGTTACTCCCTGGTGTTAACCTGCGTTTATTATTCGGCAATGGAATAACAGACAAGTTCCTTGTCGTTTCTGGCGAACAAACAGCGGTTGGCGTAGGCCGGGTAGGACCAGACGACAGATCGTCCAAAGCACTCGTTGGTTGGATCCAGGACGTGAAAGCGCCCGACTTCGTCGTATTTTTCAGGAGATAGTTTCGCGATGATGAAATCGCCCGTTTCGCTAAACAAATAGTAAAGATCGCCGACTTTGCTCAGAAAAGCCGTTCCATGGGACTGCCTTCGATCGCCTCCGGCCGTCGGGGCGAACGTCTCCCACATGCGTTCGCCATCGCTGGCTCGCATGCAAATCAGACAGCCTTTTCCGCAGTCGGCTCCGTAGACGTATTCGCCGTCAAAGACGGGAGTGCTATTTGCACAATACATCGCGTCTTTGACTTTCCCACGCCAAAGTTCACTGGCGCCCGGCTGCGACGTATTGATCTCGTACATTGCGGCGACTTCGCCAATGCCACTGACAAACATTTTGTTTCCTGCGATCACTGGCGGTGCAATCGACATCTCGTACTTCGGCGCCAATGGAACGGACCAAAGAACGGATCCTGTTTTTGGATCGAGACTATTGATATTCGATGGATCCCATACGAGCAGTTGATCGCGTCCAGCGGCGCGGATCATCGTGGGTGGACAATACCCAGTGCTCGATGCAGACAACGCGCGCCAGCGTTCGTCACCTGTCATCTTATCGAGAGCAACTATCACGCTTCCCTCGCCGCCAGCAAGAGTGAAGAGAAGGCCATCGACGACGAGCGGAGCGGCCGAGTAACCCCAAAGCGGCGATTCGGTCTTATAGTCCTCTTTGAGTTGACGCTGCCAAACGACTTTCCCATCCGCAACCGTTAAGCAAATCAAGTCGCCTTCGGCACCCAAGGTGTAGACACGATCTCCATCGACGGTCGGAGTCGCTCGAGGACCTGCAGGATAGGATATCGCGTAGTCGCGGTCGTAAGCGTGCGTCCACAACTCCTTACCGGAAGCAGCATCAAAACACAAAACGCGTTCGGTTCCCTTGAGCTGATCGCGAGCGCCCGGATTGTTGGTCGACTCGCCCGACTTTTTGATGTAGTCGGTAACGAATAGCCTTCCGGCCGAAACCGATGGGCCAGAATATCCGAAGTAGACCGGTTGCGACCAAAGCTTTTTCAAGCCGTCTTTCGGTATCGAACGCAGGGTCCGAGTTTCCGAATAGAGCCCGGTTCGCGTTGCGCCATTCCACTGCGGCCAATCGTCCGCGAGGGCTAACTGCGATGCGAAAATCAAAATAGCAAAGTAATGGATCGATCGCATTCAGCTCTTTCCTCGTCGTTGGGATCACACCGAACCAAACTCGAAATGCTCGGGTCACCGGATTATAGCGAAGATCCCCGGCGTTGTCCTCCGACAACAAGTGCCGGAGGCGTTAGCGACGAGGTAGCAACGAATGCAAACATCGCAATAGCCAATGATTTGTGAAGAAAAAGCGATTCAAGTAGTCCTTCGCTTACGCTTCAGGCTCTTGCGGCAACAGGTGCTTTCAGCCCGCCCAATCGCTGTTTCTCTGTCTGACAAAGGACTAGCTGGCCTCTCGTAGCAAAAGTAGCTTTTCGATGTCGCTCTCGATGCTTTCCGGCGTCGTCATGGTCGAGTAGCGTTTGACAACGTTGCCGTTTCGATCGACCAAGAATTTCGTGAAATTCCACCCGATGCGTCGTACACCTAGCCAGCCGGCTGCTTGAGAAACGAGAAAGCGGTAGAGCGGATGGGCGTTTGGCCCATTGACGTCAACCTTCCCGAACATCGGAAAGGTAACGTTGTATCGAGCGGAGCAAAATTCTTGGATGTCACTGCTTGTCGAAAGCTCCTGGTTCATGAACTGGCCGCAAGGGAACCCGAGAACTGCAAAACCTTGATCGCGGTACTTTTGGTAAAGAGCCTCTAGTTGAGAATATTGAGGCGTAAACGCGCACCGGCTTGCAACGTTAACAATCAAGAGAACTTGCCCACGAAACGACTCAAAATTGATAGGTTGGCCTGAAATCGAGGCTGCCGAAAATTCATAGACAGTTTGCATATCTCTATGATAGCAACGAACGAATGGCTAGCTAAGCCATTCTACCAATCCCGCCACGGTTATTACGGATAGTCCGCAGAGTGCTATCAGCGAAACAAAAAAGGCTCGCGAGTATCGATGAACGCCGTGTTTCAAGGCGAGTCGCTCGATCGCTTGCTCGGCAACGGCAAGATTTACGCCGGTCTCTTCACGATAAAGGTAGATGGCCTCGCGCCATTGGCCTTCACGAATCAGATGAACCGCAACCGATTCGTTGACGAGATGCGGGCTTTGACGGACAAGTATAGACGACACGCGGATGTTTCCCTGACAAGTCAAGGTGGCGAAATGCAATCAATTCGATAGAGACTAGCTGCATATCAGCGGCGTTCGCCGTGAACTCTGGATGTATGCAACCGTGCCTCCCAACATCGACCGACGCAACGTTTCACATCAGTATTTCTCGATGAACGCATCGTTTTGAAGTCGATCGTTCCGGAAGCGTAGAGTTTGCGACGTTACAAAAGTGCATCTCGCATTAAAATTTGCCCGTTCGGATTCTCGGAAATGTGGCCCGTTTCGTATACCAACGTTCCCCCGAGGAACGTCTTGACGACGCGTCCTTGAAGCTCGACACCTTCGTACGGAGTCACTTTGTGCCGATGAAGGAGTTCGTTTCCCATAACGGTCCAAACGGTATCAGGGTCAAAGACCACCAAATCAGCAAACTTCCCCGTTTCGATAGATCCTTTTTGCGACGCAAGCCCGAGTAGTTTTGCAGGGGCCGACGACATACACTCGACCAACCGCATCACAGGCACCTCGTAAAGCGTCGCTTGATGCCACATCAAGGGCAACAACAACTGCAACGATGCGATCCCGCCCCAAGCACGAGCGAAGTCGCCCGTTTCGAGGAACTTCATCTCGGGGGGGCAAGGCGAATGATCCGAGCCGATCGTATCGATCTCACCCAACTCCAGCGATTGCCAAAGTCGGTGTCGATTCTCGATTTCACGAATCGGCGGACAGCACTTGTATCGAGGATCATGATCGGGAATCTTCTCCGAGCAAAAATACAAATAGTGTGGGCACGTTTCAACCGTGATCGGCAATCGCGAGCGTTTTGCCTGACGAATCGCGGGGATCGCATCTGCGTTCGATAAATGAACAATATGCGTTGGGCAGTTGAACTTTGCACACAACTCGATCATTTCGGTAATCGCAATCGCTTCGAATGCTCGCGATCGAGCGCTCGGCCATTCTTGGTAGCGTTCTATCCTGTCAGGCGGCTTCCAATCGCTTGGCACCATTTCAGCGTGCACCCAAAGCGGCCGCTGATGCTTGGCCAAGATCGGCATGATGATGTCGAGTTCACGTCGGGTTACTGGGAGAAATTCATCAAGCCCCGAATCGCACAAGAAAACTTTCATTCCCATAACCCCTGCGTCGATCAACGACTCGACTTCGTCGGCGAGCTTGTCACCATCGAACGTTCCCGACCCCTGTCCGATGGCTCCCCCATGCTGCCCTACATCCACCCAGCATTTGCCTTGGATCGATTCGCGTTTATCGCGAAGCGCCGCTAACGATGTTGTTACCGGTGAACTATTGAGCGGCATGTCGACGATCGTCGTGATGCCGCCTGCTGCAGCCGCTTTCGTCGCCGTTTCGATTCCCTCCCAATCGGTGCGACCGGGTTGATTTACATGAACATGCCCATCGATGACTCCCGGCAAAATGTAGTGATCCCTGCAGTCGACAATAGAGCCTTGGAAGGCTCTTATAAAGTCGGCATCCAGATCATCGAGAATTTCAGCGATGATATTGCCGCGAATTAGTAGTCCTCCCGATACGATTCCCTCTGGTGTGACGATTCGGGTGCTGCAAATCAACTGAAGCGGGAGCTCTTGTTTCATAGAAATCGATTTGCCAGAGCAGGACAACCCTATTTCGTTTTCGGCGCGCTAGGCTGGGTTTGCGGGGCAGAGGGCGGAGGAATGCCATCGATATAGCGTTCCAATAGTTTTCCTAGCAACAGTCCGCGGGCTTCCATCGAAATGACTTTGCCTTCTTTATCAAGCAAAATCATGGTGGGGATAGCGCTGATGCCGTACTGTCGAACTGCGACTGGCGAGCTTCGATTTTCGTCATCCCACAAATTGATCCAAGGAACCTCGTTTTCGCGAATAAATGTTTCGAGTTTTTCTCGATCTTCATCGACGCTAATAGCGACGATCTCGAAACCTTTCTCGCGATAGTCGAGGTAGAGTTTCTTCATGTAGGGATACTCTTGCTTGACGGAATTCTCCCAAGAAGCCCAGAAATAGACG
>JANPLJ010000869.1:0-3859 GCA_031426475.1 Pirellulaceae bacterium
ACCGAAGCAAAGCCCCGATAAAGAGCATTCCGATGGGCAACCAACGCAGGTTTTCTCTGAGTTCTTTATCAATCAGTATGCGCATCTAGATCGGACTCCTGTGTGGGCAAGCAAAAGCTACGGATATTGACACTTCTCGCCGATCGCTGGTACGACTCGGCTCGTTCCCAGACTCCTGCCTGGGAACGCACTGTCTTGGGGGCTTCGCCTCCCGGAACGATCTGCATCCAACGGAGCAACGGCAGGCAGAGCCGGCAATGCCTTGGGTTGCCCGGCAGGCGCCTGGGAACCAGATACTGGCGTGCAGCGAGAAGTGTCCGAAGTTCCTACCTTGCAATGATTGTTGTGGTCGCCCTCTCCGCGAATGTTAATGGTCGCGAAGAAGCATCACTGGACCCAAAGGGGATTGAGTTCTTTGAAGCCAACATACGCCCGGTCTTCGTTAACAAATGCTACAAATGCCATTCGGATTCTGCTGACGAGCTCAAAGGCGGATTGAGACTGGACACTCGTGAAGGTGCTCTCGCTGGCGGTGATTCCGGACCAGCCATCGTCCCGAATGATACTGCGAAGAGTCTGATCGTCGCTGCTGTTCGCTACGTCGGACTCGAAATGCCACCCGATACGAAACTTTCGGACGAAGAGATTGAGAACATCGAACGTTGGATACGAATGGGAGCCCCTGATCCTCGCGATGGTCCGGCAGGGGCAGCAAAGAAAAAAATCGACCCGATGAAGGCCCGTGAGTTTTGGTCGCTCAAACCGATAGTAGATCCGTCGTTACCGAAGATCGACAACACAAGTTGGCCACTCAATTCGGTTGACTATTTCATACTATCGAAACTGGAGCAAGCCAGTTTACAACCAGCCGATGAAACAGATCGCGCCGATTGGTTGCGGCGTGTCCATTACGATCTAGGGGGGCTTCCGCCAACGGTCGAACAAATGGATGAGTTCGTTGTCGACCAATCGCCAGATGCTTATGAAAGGCTCGTCGACCGCCTGCTAGCCAGTCCCAGATATGGCGAGCGCTGGGGGCAACACTGGTTGGACGTCGTCCGATTTGCCGAGACGGAAGGATTTGAATACGACCGAACGATCCCCGACGCGTGGCGCTTTCGCGACTATGTCGTTCAAGCGCTAAACGATGGAATCGGATTCGACGAATTTCTACTTGAGCAGATCGCAGGCGATGAAATCAACGCAGAAAATAGGCGTCTCAAAATCGCTGCAGGTTTTCATCGTCTCGGCGCCGTGCGCCGCAACGCGGGAAATCAAGAAGTATCCGGGAGCCGCAACGAAGTCCTTACCGAACGGACCGACATCGTCGGTTCGGCGCTTCTTGGAATGACGGTTGGTTGCGCCCGATGCCATGATCACAAGTTTGACCCCATTTCGCAAAATGACTATTACAGTCTACAAGCATATTTCGCCGCTTCTCACGAACATGACTTGCCGTATATCGAAAACGACAACGTCGAACATTGGAAGAAGGAAACATCGCGAGTTCAGAAGGAAATCGATCGACTAACAAAAATTCTATCGAATCAAGGGGGCGAAGAAGAGAAGGCGACCATTGCGAAAATCCGGGCACTTGAAAAAGAGCTTCCCGAGCCGATTCCGTTGGTAAGCTCGGTTCGGAATGACTTCGAGAATCAAACACCCATTCATGTACTGAAGCGAGGCGAATGGTCCATGCCGCTCGATCAAGTCTGGCCGAACCCACCGACCGTTCTCCAATTGAATTCATCAAGCATTTCGTCAGCAAACGATTCGATGCCGCGTACGGCACTCGCGAGATGGTTGGTGGACCAACAAAATCCGTTGACGGCTAGGGTTATTGTGAATCGGCTATGGCAGTATCACTTTGGACGAGGCATCGTGCCGAGTCCTAACGACTTCGGCAGGAATGGTCGTCCGCCAAGCCATCCCGAACTTCTGGATCATCTCGCGTCGCGATTGATTCAGAACGATTGGCAACTAAAGCAGATTCATCGAATGATTTTGTTGAGCCGTACCTATCGACAATCGAGTTCTACTTTGAAAGCGACTGAGTATCGGGAGTTGGACCCTGAGAATGCTTTGCTTTGGCGATTCAATCGGCGGCGATTGAGCGCTGAAGAGATTCGTGATTCGATGCTATTTCTTTCCGGCGAACTCAATTCTGGAATCGGCGGCCAAAGCATTATGCTTCCCGTCGACGAACAACTCGTCAAGCAACTGTACAAACCAAGTCAATGGAAAGTGACTGAAGAACATGCGCAACAAGCTCGCCGTTCGATCTATTTGATCGCGAAACGCAATCTTCGACTGCCATTCATGGAAGCATTCGACCAGCCAACACTACAATCGAGTTGTGCGAATCGAGAAACCAGCACGCATGCTCCGCAGGCTTTAGAGCTTTTGAACGGTCCAATCTCAAATGAATTGGCCGATCACTTTTCAGCTCGGCTGACCACGCTCGCGCCAGGCAATTGGGAGAAGCAAATCGAACTTGCTTTTCGAATGGCAACCGGCCGAGTACCTACCGATGACGAACGTCGCTTATCGATGTCGTTTCTCAAAAGTGGGGCACATCGCGAATTCGCACTTGCGATTTTCAATATCAATGCTTTTCTGTATGTTCGATAAGAGTTGGAGCCGTTCACATGTCCATTCGGTTCAATCGGAATCGCCGCAAATTCTTGAATGAAAGCTGTTGCGGCTTGGGTTCCTTGGCGTTGACTTCGATCATAGCGCAAGAACGGCTGCGCGCTGAATCTCAATCGCCACTCAGTCCCAAGTCTCCTCATTTTGCGGCCAAAGCCAAGTCCGTAATTTTTCTTTTCATGGCTGGTGGCCCAAGCCATCTCGAAACGTTCGATCCAAAACCGCTCTTGAATGAGCTCGATGGACAACCTCGCCCGAAAGAGTTCGGTGAGGCGAAGTATCAATTCGTTCCGAAGGAAGCTCGGTTGCTCGGCTCGAAACGAGCTTTTGCCAAGTGCGGAGAGAGTGGAATCGAGGTCTCTGATCTTTTTCCCCATGTAGCAAAAGTGATCGACGAGATTGCAGTGATACGTTCTTGTTACGGCGATATGGTTGTTCACTCAGCGGCACAATACGAATTGATGTCCGGCCGCGTGATGCCAGGTTTCCCGAGTATGGGCGCATGGTCCATCTATGGCTTAGGCTCGGAAAGTGATTCGCTGCCAGCGTACGTTGTCATGCCGGATCCGGATGGTGCGTTAGAGGCGGGGCAGCCGATGTACGGAAACGGTTTTCTTCCTTCGGCCTATCAACCGACTGTCTTTCGAGCCGGTGAGCGCCCGGTTTTGAATCTCGATCTTCCAGCCGGTATTGCGATGAAAGATCGTCATAAACTGATCGAATTGATTCGCCAACTCAATGAAGCCACTTTAAGAGACGAGGAAGACGAATTGGCGGCTAGGCTTCGGACTTACGGCCTTGCGTTTCGGATGCAGTCCGAAGCTCCGGAGATATTCGACCTGAAGAACGAAACGGAAGAGACGCTGAAACTGTATGGCGTAGGCGAGGAACCGACCGACGACTATGCGCGGCGCTGTTTGATGGCTCGTCGATTGGTTGAGAACGGCGTACGCTTCACCGTCGTCGTGTCGGGAGGGGGAGCGGGGATGCTACAGTGGGATGCTCACAAAGATATTGAAGAAAATCATCTTCGTATGGCGGCGCAAACCGACCAACCGATCGCCGGTTTGATCATCGACCTAAAGCGACGTGGACTGCTCGACTCGACGCTAATTCTTTGGGGCGGCGAATTCGGACGGTCACCGGAAGCGCAAGCGGGAGTCGGTCGCGATCACCACAACCTTGGCTTCACGATGTGGATGGCTGGTGG
>JANPLJ010000870.1:0-1409 GCA_031426475.1 Pirellulaceae bacterium
GGCAAAAGACTATTTCAGCGGCATCGGATTGGCGAAGATGCAAAGAGATCGCTTTGTCGCAATCGTTCCAGATCCAGCAATCGGCCTGCGGAATAGCCTAAAACTGACTCGTGAGACGGTCGGCAAGGAAGTGCCGAAGCCCGTAAAGCCGAACACCATTGGCCAAGTCACGCTGCGTCCGCTCGATCTGAGCGAGGTTCGACGCATCACTCTTAACGCCGATGCATCGAAGGGCAGGATCGCCGTCGAAGTATTGAACGAAGAAGGTTTTCGTATACGTGGATTCTCAAAAGACGATTGCATTCCGTTGACCGGTGATTCGCTCGCGTCGATCATTGCTTGGAAGGATCGTACGCTCGAACAATTGAAGCCAGGCCGCTACATGCTACGCATTCACCTCGACAACTCCAAACTCTTTGCCTGTACCCTCCATTGAGTGAAATTATCCAATCACACAGTCAACCCTCAACTCGTTCTATTAACGCTGATATGAACAAACCTATTTTTATTTTGATCGCGTTAGTCGCGTTCGCGGGGCGTTCTGCTTATGCCGAGACGCTGTTGTTTTTGGACGACCATGAAGTCCTCTATCGATCTGGCACCAAGAGAGTCGTGCATTCGTTCGAGAAGTTCAAAGGTAACCCGGTTATCACTCCCGACAATCCGGAACGCCCATGGGAGAAGTCCATTCAGTGGGTGAGCGTCTATCGTGATCCCAAGAGCGGGAAAATGCAATTGTGGTATCAGGCGTTTTCAGGCAAAGGGGCCGAGGACAAGCGTTTCAAATCCGTAGTCGCCTACGCCGAATCCGATGACGGCATCACTTGGATCAAACCGAAGCTGAATTTATTCCCGTACAAGACTCGCGGTTTCGATGTAACCGAAACCAACATCGTCTTGATCGGTGCCGAGAATGGCTACGGCGACCGCTATGCAAACTCGGTTGTGGTCAATCCCGATGAGACCGATCCGGCTAAAAAATACAAGATGGCCTACTACGATTGGGATAGCGGCGGCGGTGAAGACGGAGTGCCGGGCCTTTGCGTCGCATTTTCTCCAGATGGTATTCACTGGACAAAACAGGGCGGAGTGCTTTTGGGCACAACCTTCGGTGCCAAGACTTTGCAGCCTCCGTACGACGACGAAGGCGTCTACTATCATCTCAAGAATCCTGAC
Organism: Pirellulaceae bacterium; assembly: GCA_031426475.1. GTDB lineage: Bacteria > Planctomycetota > Planctomycetia > Pirellulales > Pirellulaceae > JAIYDQ01. The sequence continues at coordinate 1,177 of JANPLJ010000870.1, forward strand.
GGCCGCGAGTGGCGGCAGTGGCGTTACCCATCGTCGCTGAGCGATGCGGTCGATGTCCTGTGGGATGCAAAGCGGAAACGCTACGTGATTTACGGCAAGATGTGGATCGGCGGTCCGGACGGTGGCATCAACTGGAAACATGGTATGGGTCGAAGTGAGAGCGAGGATTTCATCCACTGGTCGCACCCTCAACTGGTCAAGTATCCTGATGAACACGATCCTGCAAATCTCGA
>JANPLJ010000871.1:0-2093 GCA_031426475.1 Pirellulaceae bacterium
CCCGAGTTCCTTGAGATCGTAGTGGCCCCAGGTCTTGCCCAGGTCAGGTGAGAACAGAATACCACAATCGTCTGGATCAGCACTGCCGTATTTGGGAGCAACGATAGTGTTGCCATGAATCGTCATCGCCGCCATCTCGTATTCGACAGGGTAAACTAGCGTGTGCTTGAGCTTGTTGGGGAGGTCGATCGGATCGCAGCGAAAAATGCCGCGATCATATTTCTCGAGGTCAGACTTGGGGCCGTTAGCGTCGGCTACCCAGTAGATTTGTCCACCGACGCAGTTGATCCCACCCGATTTGAAACGCGAATTCGCATCCGCCGAGACAACCACTTGCCATTCCCATTCGTCTCGGTCTGCATCCCATGTCCCACGCAACCAGTGACACTCCAAACCCACCCCCAGCTTGCGGTCGAGATCTCCGGTGCAAGCATAAAAGGCGTTCTCAGACGCGTTGTAAGAAACCGAATGAATGTGACGGCAGACAATTGGATTCTCCCGATCACCAAGCCAGTTCTCTGGACTTGTGTTCTTAAGTTGAAAAGCCGGGTTTCGCCCAAAAGCGTAAGCGATCTTGATGGTCTCGCCGCCATCGGCGGAGTAGTAAATGTTAGCCGGAACCGGACCGGTACTAACGTTGGCATAATTTCCCCAGATCAGGATTTCACGACCTTGAACATCGAAAGTATGAGTTCCATCGAGCGAGTAGAAATACCAGCCGGGTTTCTCGTCAACACTCAGTTTGTGGGGTAGATAATCTTTGCCTCGCCGATCCAGCACGGTCACTTCGCGAACAGTGGAAAGGTCTTTGCTGCCGACGAAGATCTGACGCGGGGTGGCAAACACAACCTTGCCATTCCGCAAAATGCAACTGAACTGGATGTTCTCGGCCTCGGCAAAGTCTGCGGCATGTGCCCAAGTCCGCGCGTTGTCCTCCGACAAGAAAATCTTTCCACCGCGATAACCGAAAGCTCGGCGATCTCGCTGAGTGTCGATCCAAGGATGATCCGCTGAAGCCAGGCGGTACAAAAAATGTTCCGTTTCCTCGACCGCGCCTAATTGCGAGGCTCTGAGCTTGCTCGGTGCGTTAAACAACATGCTGCCACAAGTAGCCGACGTGCCCGCAAGAAATTGGCGACGAGAATGTTCCCGCCACGAGTGATTCGCACATGATCTTCGATTCATACTCCACCTCTGGCGATAGGGACAATTCAGTCGAACTAGGCTTTGTTTCTAAACGGCTAGATTGTCACCTGTCGCTCCGCGAAAGGAAGCTTTTGGGAAGCAAAAGCCGACAATCATTCTATAACCTGAAACTGCCGTGTCCCAGTACGGATCGGCACAGTCTACTACGGAACTTCGGACGGGGTTTTGGATTTCTTCTTTTTCTTGGGGGGCTCCATTGCGGCTGGATCGAAGTCGGGATTCGGCGACATCATTTCGGCTCTGACGCGTGTTCGCCAAGCATGCAACTCGATACTCAACTCGGTCAGCTTGGCTGATTCAATAGAAGCAACGTTTGTCGTTTCGCTTAGATCGCTTTCAAGGTTGTAAAGTTCTAAACCTTCGGGATCAAAAGTCTCAATCAACTTCCATGAGCCCTTGCGGATGACGCTCGACGGAACACTTGATGGATGCTCGTTGTAGTGTGGGTAGTGCCAGTAGATTGCATCGCGATCGAGCTTGTCGGTGCCTTGCAACAACTTCGTCAGATCATGCCCATCGATATGCTGATTGGGAAGCAGTTCTAAACCTGCGGCATTCAGACATGTCGGGTAAAGATCGGTGCTTATCACGGGATCACTTACGACTAGCCCCGGTTTGGTGGTGCCAGGCATTTGGATGATCAGCGGCACGCGGATACCGCCTTCGTAATAGGCTCCTTTGTTGGCGCGTAGTGGAGCGTTGTTCGTCGCGTTGTAAAAACCACCGTTATCGCTGGTGAAGACAACCATGGTGTTCTGTTCCAGTTTCAGTTCAGCTAACGTGGCCATCACACGTCCCACGCTTTCATCGACGCTTTCAATCATCGCAGCGTACTCCGGTTTGCCTTGACGCTGCGACTCGGGGATGCGTTCATAGTTGGCGACGAG
>JANPLJ010000872.1:0-1801 GCA_031426475.1 Pirellulaceae bacterium
GAAAATCACCGACCAAGAGCCTTGCGGCCCCGCGAGTGTACGCAATCTACTTGAAAAAGCGACCGTGAGTTAGCCAAGGAAGCCTGACCGACGTCTGGCAGTAATCCAAAACAGTGCTAGCCAATCTCTTCCTGGGGTGGAATTCACGGGCTTTCCATGACCGCACGTGTCTCGCCGGGAATTACAATAAGTCGTATGAATTCCAGTAGTTACATATCCTCAATGCGTCGGGAAAGCATTCGAGCTTTTTTCGAAGCTTCGCCGACTGCTCGACTGCTACGATCTGATTTTGCTCCCTGGGTCATCGATTTTCTCAATCGATCGTTCAAGTCGGGCGAATCGATTTCAATCGGCCAAGCGGAACTGCGAAGCCGATTGACGGTCTATCAGGAAGAGCTGCACGAGAGCGATCCGGATTTGTTGACGGGAGCTCCCGAACGCTATTTGACGCAATGGGCCGACGCAGGTTGGCTGCAAAGATTCCTCGAATCCTCATCGATCGAGCCTCAATTTCAGTTGACGCGATACGCTGAGGCGGCGATCCGCTTCGTCGACTCGTCGGTCTCGCATGGTAGCAATCTGGTTGGAACGGAAAGTCGCCTCAGATTGGTGATCGAGACGCTCGAAGATATTGTACGCGGTGCATCCGCCGATCCTGACCGACGTTTGAATTATCTACGCGAACAGCGAGCGGCGATCGACGCTGAAATCACAGCCATCGAATCAGGGAAATCAGTCCAAGTCTACCAGCCCTCGCAAATTCGCGATCGCTTTCAAACCGCAGTGAACTTGCTTAAGGATCTTCAGTCCGATTTTCGAGCCGTCGAAGAACGATTCCAATCGATTGCTCGTGAAGTCCAGCAACTTCAATCGTCCGGGAACGATACGCGAGGTGGTATTCTGGGTTTCGCTCTCGACGCCGAAGATATGCTCAAGAAACAAGATGAAGGAATCAGTTTTTATGCGTTCGTCGCGTTTCTCTTCTCACCAGCTCAGCAAGCCGCGTTGCTCAAGACGATTCAAGAGCTCCAGCAGATGGTAGCACTTGCCGATCAATCGGAATCGATGGTTCGCGTCCGACGCATGGTCCCCGCACTGTTGGCAGAAGCCGATAAAGTGATGCGGACAACAGCCCGACTTTCCTCGACGCTGCGGCGATTGCTGGACGCTCGTGCTGCTGCGGATCGAGTGCGATTGGCTTCAGTGCTTCGCGATATTCGAAAGGCCGCGATGCAACTTGGCGAGGCACCGAACGATGCTTCGACTCAGTTGGATGTCGAATCCGAGATCGACCTATGCTCGCCCATGGCCCGAACATTCTGGTCTCCGTCGCAAACCTTTACCGATCAAGCCGCGACTCTCCATCACTTTGATGTCGATCAGGCTAAACAAATGGCAACTGCTTTCGCGAGACTCCAACGACTTGATTTTCGACAAATGCGGAGCACGATTCGCGAAGCTACATTCGATGGCAACTCGCAAACACTTACCGAACTTGTCGAGAAACATCCGATTCAGGCGGGAGTCGTCGAGCTTTTGGGCTACCTGCAGATAGCGCACGACGACGGCCATCGAATCGATACGACGACCAACGACACTATCATCGTTCAAGAATCACGAGGAAAAAACTCGATCGCCATCTCCATTCCACATGTCACCTTCATTCCTAAAGCGAACAGCCAACTCGCTGGAAAGAAACCAAGATGATTCAAGCATCGACCGATATCGAAGGTTTACAAGCGGCTAGCGAACAACGGCTCGGTGCGTCGGTCGAGTGGAGCGCCGCCGCGGTACGACTCCT
>JANPLJ010000873.1:0-3059 GCA_031426475.1 Pirellulaceae bacterium
GCTCAATCGTCACCCGTGAATCCCGGTTTCGAGCCGATTATTTGTGGCTAACCCGGTTTATTCATGGCCCGTCGCTACGTTCGCCAGACCGTGGTGACCCGCTTTGTGTTAAGGCCACGTTCTGGCGAACGTAGCTACGGGCAATGAATAATCCGGGTTAGCAAGAAATAATCGGCTCGAAACCGTGATTCACGGTTGACGATTGAGCAATCAAACTGCTATTTTAGTCGCCTAAGAGTCAGGTTGTTGGCAGTACGGAAGGGAGTGATTTCTTCCCGCGAGGTCGTCTCGTTTGCCCCTGACGTTGTTTTTTGATCCTGCTTGACCGGGAATGATCGCTGAAGGTCCGTTTGCGACCTGTGCTGGCTAGTTTGCCTGCATTGCGCCCTGATAGCGTTGGGTTACCTTGAAAGGTTATGTTTTTCGAATGGCTACAGAACTCGTCCAAAAATTGATCGAAGCGGGAGCCCACTTCGGTCACCGCGTCAGCCGCTGGAATCCGAAGATGGCACCGTATATCTACGGTCGCAAGAATCTGATCCACATTATCGACATCCGCGAAACGCTTCGCGGAATGTTGCGAGCCAAAAAGTACTTGGGCCAAGTGGCAGCTGGCGGCTCGTTGATTCTTTTCGTCGGTACCAAGCGCCAGGCATCGGAAGTCATCCAGCGCGAAGCGTCCCGATGCGGGATGCCGTTTGTCAGTGAGCGCTGGTTGGGCGGTGCGTTAACGAACTTCCGAACCGTTCGCAATCGTATGAGCCGTCTTGAGCAGCTCGAGAAAATCATGGCCGGTGAAGAACTTAATTCGTATTCGAAGAAAATGCAGTCTTCGCTGAAGCGCGAGTATGCCAAAATCTATCGGAATTTGAACGGTTTGCGAATGATGAACCGAATTCCTGAGTGCTTGGTAATCGTCGATCCAAACAAAGAAAAGAATGCGATCAAAGAAGCGCGCAAACTTGGGATTACCACAGTTGCTCTGATCGATACGGACTGCGATCCATCGTTGGTGGACCTTCCGATTCCTGGCAACGACGACGGCATTCGTTCGATCGATCTGATCATGAAGCAACTGGCGGATGCGGTTTTGGCCGGGCGTTCTGAGAATCCGGAATTGGCAAAATCGACTCCGGTCGCGGCTGCTGCACCAGTTGTCACGGCAGAAGAAGTTGAGAAATCTGAATAGTAGCAGGATCATCGACGTTTCGACGAATCCTCTATTGTGAACTCCGAGACTGAGCCATTGCGTGTTCCTTTACCGCAGGGCTCACCGGCGGTGGATACCCAGCGATGTTGATTCAGCACAACGGGTGTTCAGTCAAAAAAATCATCCATTTGTCAATATCAGTAAAGTTAAGAAGGAATTGGAATTATGGCCGACATTACCGCTGCCGCAGTAAAAGCGTTCCGGGAAAGAACCGGTTTACCATTGATGGACTGCAAGCAAGCCTTGACGGAAGCCAACGGCGATCAAGAAAAGGCGATTGAGCTCCTTCGCAAGAAGGGCCAAAAGCTCGGAGAAACACGGACCGATCGTGAGACAGCTTTCGGTCGCTTCGGAATTTACGCTGGCACGAACAAGTCGACCGGGGCGATTGTCGAATTGAAGTGTGAAAGTGCACCGGTTACTCAAAACGAAGAGTTCATCCAGTTGGCAGCGGATATGGCTGAAGCGTTGGCCAAGCAAGATGTTGCGACCGGCGAAGAGCTTCTCAAGCTGAAGTCGCCAAGCAAGCCGTCGATGACCGTGGGCGAGCAACGAGATGAGCTGTTCAATCGAATTCGCGAAAAATTCGAAGTCGGTCGCTTCAAGCGATTCGAGGGTGCTTGCGGTGGCTATTCGCACAACAGCGGAACGGTCGCTGGCGTATTGTTGTCGATCCAAGGTGGTACCGACGAAGCTGCAAAAGACGTTGCGATGCACGTTGCGGCGATGCGACCCGCCGCTTTGACAACCGCAGAACTAGATCCAGCCATCGTTGAAAGAGAGCGAGAGATGCTTCGCCAAGCAGCCCTTCAAGAAGGCAAGCCTGCTGCCATCGTCGACAAGATGGTTGAAGGTCGCTTGAAACAGTTCTATGCCGAACGCGTCTTGCTCGAGCAACCGTTCGTCAAAGACGACAAGCAGTCAGTTGGCCAGTACGCAAATAGCCACGGACTCAAGGTCAACAAGTTCGTGCATTACGTCCTAGGGGAAGTTTCTGCGTAATGCTTTGATTAGATTGTGAATTGGGGGCTCAGCGCGTAGCCGACGTCGTAAGACTTCGGAGGAAGCGCATTAGACAAAGCCTATCAAGCTTCGTCCGGATTCTGACGAATTCGGCTACCCCAAAACCGATCTCAACACAGCCATACGACGATTCGCACCTCGATCATTCATAGTCAGCGCCATAGAATAAGAGTTTTCGATGACGACATCCCCCGTCAATCCAGAAAAGCCATTTTATCATCGTCTTATCTTGAAGCTTTCGGGCGAAAGCCTAGCTCATTCCGGTGAGCGTGGCATCAGCATGGATGAAGTGACGATGATCGCCAAGCAGATTAAGCAAGCGCACGCGATTGGTTGTCAACTGGCCGTCGTCATTGGCGGCGGTAACATATTGCGTGGCGGCCAGTTTAAGGGCTCCAGCGGCGAAATGATTCAAGAAGCGACTGCCCACTACATGGGCATGTTAGCCACGGTCATCAACGCGCTGGCGATGCAAGATGCTTTGGAGGCCATCGGATGTGCAACGCGAGTAATGTCGGCGATTCGCATGGATGGTGTCGCAGAAGCGTTTATTCGACGCCGTGCAATCCGTCATCTGGAGAAAGGCCGAATCGTCATTTTGGCGGCTGGAACGGGTGGTCCATTCGTGACTACCGATACCGCAGCAGCCCAACGCGGTCTGGAACTGGATGCTGATATTGTCCTCAAAGCGACCCGCGTCGATGGCGTTTACAGCGATGATCCTGAGAAAAATCCGCATGCGATCCTCTATCGCGAGCTGGATTACGATACGGTTATCGAGAAAAACCTGAAAGTGATGGACTCGACAGCCATCGCCCAGTGTAGA
>JANPLJ010000874.1:0-6931 GCA_031426475.1 Pirellulaceae bacterium
CGCAGCCAACGGCAACGTGACGGCTTCGCAGAAGTTCAAAGGGATCAAGTCCGAACACAACATGAAGGCCGAAGTCGGCGCCAAGCTCTGCCCGATTTCAGGAACAAAAGCGAATTCCAAGTTTACTTGGATTGTTGACGGCAAGCCTTATGAGTTCTGCTGCCCTCCTTGCGTCGACGAATTCTTGACCTCAGCGAAAGCGTCAACGGATCCTCTGCCTGAACCTGATAGCTTCATCAAAAAGTAGGCGTATGGCTTCTCCATTAAATGTTCGACTTGTCGTTGTGCTGTTATTTGCCATGGCTGCGTCGATCGCCGAGGCGCATGAGGGACATCAACCACTCCCCTCGAAAGGCGTGCAGGTCGACACGGCTAGGGGGTACATTACGCTTTCCGGCCAAGCACGCAGTGCGATTGGATTGGAGACAGAAGAAGTCTCTGTCGGCAACGTGTCTACAACGCTCTTTGCGTATGCTGAAGCGGTTGCCCCCTGGAATGCAAAAGCTTTTGGTTCGGCACAAATCTCGGGTCGAATTACCAAGCTTCTTGCACGACCTGGCGACACAGTCGCGAAGGGGCAAGTAGTAGCGGAGCTTTCCAGCCGCGAGCTTGAAGTACTCCAGTTGGAATATGACCAGGCAAAGAAGGAGTTGGCTCTTAACCGCCAATTGCTGGAGATGACTAGGCCATCGGCAAACGCTGGTGCTATACCAAGACAGCGACTTCTCGAATTGGAAAATGCTTCCCAGCAGAGTGAAAACAATCTCGCGATCGCCCGCCTGCGCGCTCGTACGCTCGGCGTCGATGCAGACTCGCTGGACCGTATCGATAATCAGCCGATTCGGCATCTGGTTCGTTCTCCAATCGCAGGCAAAGTCATCCACTCGGATCTGTCTGAAGGGAAATTTGTAGACGCCTTGGAGCACCTCTTCGAGATTGTCAATAACGATGAGACTTGGGTGAGATTACAACTACTCGAGAAGGATCTCTTCGACGTTGCCATTGGTCAAAAGATTCAGCTCCAGTTCGGCGACACAGCGTCCAAGATCGAGGGAACGATCAATGGAATCGACGCAGGTTTAGATGCGACGACGCACGTCAGTTGGGCTTGGGCTACCGTTTCACACCCTGATGTCGTACCTGGTCTCGTCGGAACCGCCGTCATCCAAACGACAACTAAGATTGATCAGATGGCGATTCCGCTGCAGTCAGTTTATAGCGACGGACTTCAAACGTATGTTTTTGTCGAGGAGGCGTCGACACGCATTTCGGCAGAATACAAAAAGCGCAACATCAAGGTCGGTCGTAGCAAGCTGATTTCCAGAGGCTTGGCGAACCCAGTCGTCGAGATTATTCAAGGCGACCTTTACCCCGGCGACCGCGTGGTTGTCAAAGGAGGACATGAACTATCGAGTCTTTTCTTCCTTGGCGTGCTCAAGCTCTCGCAAGAAGATCGAAAGCGTCTCGGTATCGAGACTGCAACGGCAACTTATCGAAAGATTGCAGATTCCGTTTCGCTTGCTGCAAGTGTCACACTTCCACCAGAAAATCGGTCGGTAGCCTCATCTCAACTAGACGGTACCATTCATTCGCATATGCTCAGTCCTGGTAAGGAATTTCGAGCCGGCGAGGTGGTGATGGAAATCGCATCCCAAGATTTCTATGCGTTGCAATTGGAACTGCTGCGAACAACGCTTGATGCCCACTTAGCACGACAGCGCGCAGGTAGATTAGAAGACGTCAGTGGCGAGGCAGTCTCGCGTCGAGTTCTATTGGAAACGACTGCGAAAGCTGATCAATTGGAAGCTCGTGCTGAAAGCTTGAAGCGGCAGCTCGCCTCGTTGGGTTTAACTGCTGCCGAAGTCGATTCCATATCCGATAAAAAGCACATTATGGATTTCTTGCCAATCCGGGCTACGATCGACGGACGTATCGTCTCATGGGCTGGCACTTTGGGCGAGTCAGTCGCAGCTAACCAATCACTCGTTGAGATGCAAAACCTAAAATCCATTTGGATCGAAGCACATGTGCCAACGCCATTTCGCAATATGGTCTCAAACAACAGCATGGGTAAAGCGTCAGTGCTCGCGAACCCCAGTGTGCAATTCCCCGTACGCGTTGCAAGGATCGGACCGACCGTTAGCGAAACGACTCGTACGCAGCGAATCTGGTTAACGCCTGCAGAAGCAGTCATGACGGACGATATGCTTCTTCGGGATGGGATGCAACTTACTGTACTGCTTCAATCCGCCGAGGGTTCATCCGCTTTGGCTGTGCTCGCTGAAGCAATTCTTCGTGATGGATTGCATGCATTTGTCTTCGTGCAGAAGTCGGACGACTACATCGAACGACGACGGGTTTCCATCGGGAGGTCGGATGGCGAGTTTACTGAAATCACCAGTGGTGTCGTTGCGGGCGAAGCGGTGGTTTCGGTCGGCGGTCGCGAATTGCAGACTGCTTTTGCATCACTGAGGTAACACAAGTGCTCGATGGAATCATTCGTTTCTCTTTGCAAAATCGCGCTATCGTAGCCATTGCATCGCTATTGGCGACGGTCGTTGGCGTATCGCTGTTGCGTACGATGCCGGTCGATGTGTTTCCGGATCTTAATCGGCCAACTGTGACGATCATGACCGAAGCCCCAGGATTCGCGCCTGAAGAGGTAGAGATTCTGGTTACACGTCCGATCGAGTTGTTGCTTAACGGGGCAACGGGAGTCAAACGCGTCCGTTCTTCTTCCGCAATCGGACTTTCGATTATCTGGGTCGAGTTCGATTGGAACGGACATCTTCATCGATCGTCAAATCGTTACCGAGAAGCTGCAGCTTGCACAGTCCAAGCTCCCCCCCAATACGAATCCGACACTTGCCCCGATTTCGTCGATTATGGGCGAGATCATGTTGCTTGCTCTTCGGAGTGATTCTCCGGCAAAGTCACCGGCAGAAGCAGACGCCAAAGCCATGGAACTACGCACCCTGGCGGAATTCACCGTACGCAATCGGTTGCTTGCCGTTGAAGGAGTTTCACAAGTTTCGGTGATGGGAGGCATACTTCGCCAATACCAAGTGCTCACGTCACCCACGAGACTAGCGGCTCGCAATGTCACACTTGCTCAGCTTACGGATGCGACTACCAAGGCCAACGTTTTAGCCGGCGGTGGCGTCATGAATCGCGGCGACAAAGAATCGCTGCTGCGCATTCAAGGCCAATCGCTCACGCTCGAGGAGATCGCTGCGACGCCGATACTTTGGCGTGAACAAATCCCGATTCGTATCGGCGATGTGGCTGATGTCGTTTTCGGTGGCCCTATCCAACGCGGTGATGCGTCAGCCGTTTTCAAGATCGATGCAGATGCGCACTATGCCGTCAATCATCCGAAAGAATATGAGCAAAGCAAGTCTTATGAACAACTTGTCGATCAAGCATTGGAGGGAAAGTCTGACCGTACGATAACCAAACCCTATCGCGAATTGCGTGGCGGAACGGCGGTTATGTTGACTATCCAAAAGCAGCCCGATGCCGACACGATCGCGCTGGATAAGCGGATCGACTTGGTGCTCGAGTCGCTGAAGCGAGAACTCCCCCCCGACATCAAGATAGAGGCCGAGATCTTTCGCCAAAGCCATTTTATTGAAGCAGCCGTCGCTAACGTAAGCGAAGCGGTTCGCGACGGCGCAATTTGGGTCGTCGTTATTTTGTTTCTCCTGATGGGGAACTTCAGGACAAGCATCAGTTCGCTGACATCCATGCCTCTATCGATCCTCTTGACGATTATTGTCTTCTACATCTTCGGAATAACGATCAACACGATGACTCTCGGTGGGATCGCAGTGGCCATCGGTGACCTGGTCGATGATTCAATCGTCGATATTGAAAACATCTATCGACGACTGCGAGAAAATAAGCAATTGCCATCTGCAGAGCAGAAAGCCCCGATCGACATCATCTTTTCGGCATCCAGCGAGATTCGCAACTCGATCGTATACGCAACCCTGATTGTTGTACTCGTCGTGGTGCCGTTGTTCATGATGTCGGGCCTCGAGGGGCGTCTATTTGCACCTCTAGGGATCGCATACATCGTCGCGTTGCTTTGCTCACTTGCCGTCTCATTGACCTTTACACCGGTACTAGCAAGCGTGCTTCTACCTAGCGCTCCGTTCCTCGCAGTTAAGCGAGAACCGCTTTTCATGCGATGGCTCAAGTCGATAGACGAGCGAATATTGCGTTGGACTTTGAATCGTCCAAGATTGGTGCTAGGCAGTGTTGGTGTGCTCGTAATGATTAGCTGCTTGACGTTGCCATGGATGGGCGGCGAGTTTTTGCCGCCATTCAACGAAGGGACCGCCACAATCAATCTACGACTAGAACCAGGAACCTCTCTTGGTGAAAGTCAGCGTCTGGCCGCGCGCGTCGAATCCATCCTCGTCGAAGTCCCTGAAGTTTTATCTGTTGCTCGCAGGACGGGTCGCGCTGAACTCGATGAACATGCAGAAGGGGTAAATAATACGGAGTTCGAAGTTCGGTTTGCCGAGCATAAGACCGACAAGCAAGGCTGGTACTATACCGTTCTGCGAGCCGTGCCTGTCGCACATTTGTGGAGTTTCGAATACCGAGGTCGTCCTCAAGAAGAAGTCTTCGCAGACCTCCGTGATCGCATCTCGAGCATTCCTGGAGCAGCCGTCAATATCGGCCAGCCGATCTCGCATCGACTTGATCACATGATGTCGGGTATTCGTGCTCAAATCGCGGTAAAGGTTTTCGGGCCAGACCTCCGGGAATTGCGGACAGCCGCCTACGATATTCAAGCTCGAATGCAGTCCATTGAGGGAATTGTCGACTTGCAGATTGAGCCGCAGATTGAAATCTCTCAAGTCCAAATGCGAGTCAAACGCGAACAAGCTGCTCGATACGGTTTAGCCCCCGGTGATGTCGCCGAACTTCTAGAGACGGCGTTCAAAGGTCGCGTCGTATCCCAAGTCATTGAAGACGACAAGTACTTCAGCTTGGTAGTGTGGTATGACGAAGACTCGCGACGCGATCCCAAGGTCATCGAAGAAACGATCATCGAAACGCCATCGGGTGCAAAGGTTGCGTTATCTCAAGTTGCCGAAGTACTCGACACGACAGGTCCAAACGTCCTGAATCGAGAGAACGTCCAGCGTCGAGTCGCTGTTTTCTGCAACGTTCAAGGTCGCGACTTATCGAGTGTTGTCGCTGATATAAAGACAACGCTCCTACCTGTGGAAGAGTCTCTGCGCGACTTACCTGGGGAATACTATCTCAATTACAGCGGCCAATTCGAAGCCCAGCAAGAAGCTACGCTAAGACTTTGGGGACTAGCGGTTCTCAGTTTGATTGGCGTCTACCTCCTGCTGTTGAAAGCACTTGGTTCACAACGAGCCGCTCTCCAAGTCATCGCGAACGTACCCTTGGCTGCGTTCGGAGCCATCATCGCTCTACTGGTCGTCAACCGTCCCAGCATGGCAGAATTCGCCCAGCAAACGTGGTACACATGGCCGATCGTTTGGATTCAAGCGACTCATCTATCGCTTGCGCACTGGGTTGGCTTCATTACGCTGATCGGCATCGTAAGTCGCAATGGAATCATGATGATCTCCCACTATCAGCATCTCATGGAGGTCGAAGGGATGCCATTTGGTAAAGAGATGATTATTCGAGGCAGCCTTGAGCGACTTGCGCCGGTGATGATGACCGCCATGACCAGCTTCATCGGCTTAGTTCCCTTGCTCTTCGGCTACGGCGAGCCCGGCAAGGAGATTCTTTATCCGTTATCTGTCGTCCTGTTTGGCGGCATGCTTGCCTCGACCATTCTCGATCAGGTTGTGACGCCAGCGTTATTCTATCTTTTCGGTTCCAACGTCGTGGGCCGCTGTTCGAAAGGTTTTCATGAAGATTGAGAGCAACCGCTTTTATATTATGATGCTCTGAACGAAATGGTAACTTTCAACCAACGCGTAGTGAAAATGAGTAGTGAAGCTTTTATGAAATCCAAACTCTGCCCCTGCATTCTGGTCGTTGTTTCGATGGCGGCGTTCGCCCCGTTGGCATTCGCCGAGGATCGAGCGACGTTGCTTGGGCTCGGACAGTTCGAGCAAGCTCCCGCGACTCATCCCGCCGAAGGTTTCGCGACAGATGGAGATGTGCGTCCAATCTACTTTGATGGACTGCCGTATCGCGGCAAGCAAACGCGAGTCTTTGGTTGGCTTGGAGTGCCGGCCAATGCAACGCCCCAGGCGAAGGTACCAGCTGTTGTGCTTGTGCACGGCGGTGGCGGCACGGCATTCAAGGAATGGGTGAAGCGCTGGAATGCGCAAGGCTTTGCCGCGATCGCGATCGCTACAGAGGGGCAGACCGACGTTCGCAAACAGAGCGATGTGCGAGGCGACAACTGGGAACGCCATGAATGGGCTGGCCCGGCGCGCGATGGCATATTCGGCGACGCCCACGAACCGTTGGCCGACCAGTGGATGTATCATGCGGTGGCCGATACGATGCTCGCCCGCTTACTTTTGGTGTCGCTGCCAGAAGTGGATGCCGTAAAGACTGGGATCATGGGCGTGTCGTGGGGCGGAATCATTACCAAACTCGGACGTCAAGGGCTACTGCTCGGCCCACTATTCATCCTGCTATTCTTGCTGTTGGGAATCGGAACGTGGATCGTGAAGCCGTACACCGCAAACACGCAGTCGAACGCGGTAACAGAAGGTCCTATCCGTGACATTCAAGAGCAGTCATCGCCGGAGCCAGCCACAACCGAACGCGTCAGGGAAAGCGTCGATCGGAAAGAGTTCTGTGGGCTTCAAACCGCTCGACGAAATGACGGCCGAGGATCGATACAAAGGTGAAGACGGTGGCCTCTACGGCGGCGGAGGGAATGAGATGCCGGAAGCGCTAAGTGCTGTCGCAAGCA
>JANPLJ010000875.1:0-5976 GCA_031426475.1 Pirellulaceae bacterium
TCGATTATTTTGTCGACGAATATCGTGCGGGACGGACTCCCAACCCATGTGTACAGTGCAACAACTGGATCAAGTTTGGGCGGCTATTCGATTATGCGGATGCGATTGGTGCGGACTTCGTCGCCACAGGGCATTATGCCCGTTTGCTTCCAACTGGCGAATCGAACAACCCGATTGGATTGTTTCGCGGCATAGACGATGGTAAAGACCAAGCCTATGTTTTGGCTGGTATCGATCGAAAATTTCTCCGGCGAATGCTGTTGCCGGTCGGTGGATACCACAAGAGTGACATTCGAATGATGGCCGCAGAAGTAGGGTTGCGAGTTGCCGATAAGAAAGACAGTCAAGAGATTTGCTTTGTGACTTCGGGGAAGCACGGTGAATTTGTTCGGCAGCGGAGCAAGGGGAATCGGGCTGGAGAGATCGTTACGACGGACGGTGAAGTCGTTGGCAGCCACAACGGAATCGAGAGTTTTACGATCGGTCAGCGCAAGGGTGTTGGCGTCGCCATGCATGAGCCGTATTTTGTCACGGCGATCGAAAGCGAATCGAATCGAATCGTGATCGGTCGTAAATCGGAGCTCGGTCGAAGAAAGCTTTGGGCGAGCGATTCGAATTGGCTTGCCGATTTTCCGCACGACGAGCCGTGTCAGCTAGCTGTCCAGATTCGATACAACTCGGCCCCACAGCCAGCGACCGTGGTTCGTCGGCACGATGCGACCTTTGAAGTAGAATTTGAAACACCAGCCCAAGGAGTCGCGCCAGGACAGCTGGCTGTCGTTTTTCGCGAAGATCGCGTACTCGGAGGCGGGTGGATCGATCGAACCGAGGTCGAATAGTGGCCTCGCGACTCCGCTCGCGGGAACAAGAAGAGTGGCCTCGCGACTCCGCTCGCGGGAACAAGTCGTCAGCGGGCTGAGCCGCTGACCCACGGCGGTCAGGCGTATAGTAGGAATTATGACTTGGTTCGGCTAAACTGCTGCAATCAGATTTCAGCCTTCCTGGATGGATGCGTACCCCATGATGAATATTTTTGTAACGGCGAATGCCTTGCTCGCTCAAACCGAGATCCCGTTTGACAAGCTTTGGCCACTCCTATTGATCGGTGCATTGGTCCTGGTCGCGTTTCTGGTCGCAGTTGTCTTTTACAGCTTCGGATCAGTTTGGTTGCAAGCGGTCATGAGTAGCGCTGACGTGAGCATGCTGAGTCTCGTCGGTATGTACTTTCGGCAAGTTCGCGCGCAGACGATTGTCAATGCTAAGATTATGGCATCCCAATCGGGACTGAATATTCGCGGTCCAAATGGGATAACGACTCAGCGACTGGAAGCTCACTATTTGGCAGGCGGGAACGTACTCAACGTGTTGAACGCCTTGATTGCAGCTCATCGCGCAGGGATTGATTTGGATTTCGATAAAGCAGCGGCGATTGATCTTGCAGGTCGCGACGTTCTCGATGCAGTTCGAACGAGCGTCCATCCCAAAGTGATCGATTGTCCTGACGCTCGGTACAGCGGAAGCAATACGTTGGCTGCGATTGCTCGAGATGGCGTGGAGCTTAAGGTGATGGCCCGAGTCACCGTCCGAACGAATCTCAATCAGTTGATCGGCGGTGCGACGGAAGAGACGGTGATTGCGCGCGTTGGCGAAAGTATTATCAGTTCCATCGGCTCATCAGAGAATCATCTTGTCGTTTTGGAGAATCCCAATTTAATCACTCGTACCGTGATTCAACGTGGATTGGACAATCAGACAGCGTTTACAATTGTTTCGATAGACATTGCGTTCATCGAGGTTGGTGAGAACATCGGAGCTCGGTTGAGGACCGATCAAGCAGAAGCGGATACGCGAATGGCCCGTGCCCAAGCTGAGCAACGTCGCGCAGAGGCGATCGCTACCGAACAGGTCATGAAAGCTCGCGTGGCGGAAAATAGAGCGAGTCTAGTGCTCGCGGAGTCGGAAGTCCCTCGGGCCCTCGCCAAGGCCTTTGCGGAAGGACGTTTGCTCGCAGGACCGCAAAACTAGCGATTCCCCGGACTTTCGGACTGTTGATTTAAAACGAATTTTTTGAGTTACGTGTGTAGGGCGGACTTCCAAGAGGTGTACGGCAAAATTAACAGCCCGATTGTTTTGGATGGAAAGCACAAAAGCGGCACGACCTGAACTATAATGCTTTTTCCAAAAGGCAGTCACTCTCGCGATGAAGCACACCCTTTATGTCCAATACGATCGAGAAATCGAAGACAGTAGAACTCAACGATACAGACGTCCAAGCCATCGATCGATTGCGAGAAGCGTACAGTCGACTACGAAAAGAACTTGCCCGAGTGATCGTCGGTCAGCAAGTTGTCATTGAACACCTTGCGATTTGCCTGTTCGCACGTCGCCATGCGTTGTTGATGGGTGTTCCTGGGTTGGCAAAAACGCTTTTGGTGAGCAAGCTAGCCGAGACTCTTTCGTTGAAGTTTTCGCGAATTCAGTTTACTCCCGACTTGATGCCGATGGATATTACCGGCACCGACATTCTGCAAGAGACGAGCGGAGGGCGACGCGAGTTTCAATTCGTAGCCGGCCCATTGTTCGCGAACATCATTTTGGCGGACGAAATCAATCGAGCTCCACCGAAGACGCAAGCGGCTCTTTTGGAAGCGATGCAAGAACAACGCGTCACCGTAGTCGGCAAAACGTTTCATCTCGATTCGCCGTTCATGGTTTTAGCGACGCAGAATCCGGTCGAGCAAGAAGGGACCTATCCACTTCCAGAAGCTCAATTAGATCGATTCATGTCGTTGATCGAGCTCGACTATCCGAACGAAGAAGAAGAGATCCAGATTGCAAAGCTGACGACAGGAAATGAGGTTGTCCAGCTTCAATCGTTGATGACAGGTGAAGAGATTATTGCACATCAGGAACTCGTTCGACGTGTACCCGTTCCTGACCATATCTATACGTATGCCGCGAGACTTGTGCGAAAAACGCGACCGGACGGAGCATCGGCGCCTAGTTGGTTGAAGCCTTTAATTGCTTGGGGGGCTGGACCGCGAGCGGTGCAGAATCTTATTCTCGGCGCCAAGGCGAGAGCTGCGTTGCAAGGAAGCTACATGGTGCGAATGGAAGATGTCCAGCACGTCGCGCCGGCAGTCCTGGTGCATCGGATCATTACCACCTTTGCGGCCCAGGCTGAGCGTGTTTCTGCTCACAGCATCGTTGCTCGATTGATTCAAGAATCTATCGATGAAAACTGATGGCGCAGGGCGATCGCGATCTTTCCTCGACACTTCCGTCGTGGCCAGGCTATCGGCGATTCCGCTGATGGCCCGTCGATCGATGCTAGGCGGTGTTTCAGGACGCCATACCAGTCCGCATCGCGGATCGAGTGTCGAGTTCGCGGAATATCGCAAGTATGTCCCTGGCGACGATCTTCGACGGCTTGATTGGCGTGCCTTTGGCCGCTCCGATCGATACTACGTCAAGGAATTCGAAGCGGATACGAATCTGCGATGTATTCTCGTGCTCGATACAAGCGGGTCGATGGAGTTCGGTTCGGTCGGAAAAACGAAGCTCGAGTACGCGCGGTCTCTTGCGGCAACGCTTGGTTATTTGGCCATTGCCCAAGGGGACGCGGTTGGGATGGCATGTGTCGCCGAGAAAATCATTCGTGAAATACCAGCCCGACGAAATCCATCGCATCTATCGAATCTTTTCGATCAGATGGAAACTGTCCAAGCGAAAGGACCAACACGGCTTCCAGAGATATTGCATGAATTAGCTGAAACCGTTCGCCAGCGCGCTTTGATTCTCGTCTTCTCGGATCTTTTTATTGAGCCATCGACGTTGCGAAGCTGTTTCGAACATTTGCGATTCCGCAAGCATGACGTCGGAGTTTTCCATCTTTTGGATCCCGAAGAGCTGAAGTTCACGTTTCAGCGTCCTACTCGCTTCATCGATATGGAAGGCGGACCAGCTATCTTCGTAGAACCGACCGAAATTGTGGATCGATATCAGCGTGCGCTCAGCGAATATCTTGAGAAATTGCAGCAAGTTGTTTTGGAGACGAGTACCGACTACCACCGTGTTTCGATCGATCAAGCATACGAAGCGGTCCTCACCAAGTTTCTAACCGGGCGACTTCATGGGCGGAGTCGACGATGAGTTTTCTTCAACCGTGGCTTCTGTTGGCTTTGCCGCTTGTATTGGTCCCAATCATCATTCATTTGGTGAACCAATGGCGGTACCAGACGAAGCCGTGGGCCGCGATGATGTTTCTCCTCGCAGCCAAGTCGATGCACCGTGGCTTCGCGAAGCTACGTCAGTGGCTCATTCTCGCGATGCGAGTCCTTGCCGTCGCAGGCTTGATCTTTGCAATTAGCCGACCGCTGACGACCGGCATCATGGGCTTGATTGCAGGCGGACGAGTCGACACGACGATCATCATGGTCGATCGCTCGCCAAGTATGCTGCAACAAGGGGACGGTTCCCGCGAATCCAAGTTGATGACCGGATTGCGACAGCTTCGCGATACGCTTGCAACCCAACCGTCTTCGCGGTGGCTCCTGATCGATAGTGCCAAACCATCGCCGCAAGAGTTCGCTTCGTTGGAAGCATTGATCGGTTCGCCCATCGCGGAAGGGACGAGTGCTATGTCCGCTTGGCCGGCCATGCTTCAAAGCGCTCTCGAATATATTCAAGCGAATCGACCTAGCCAGACCAATATTTGGATTTGTTCGGATATGCGTCAAGGAGATTGGCAGGCACAAACCGGACCATGGCCAGCGATCCGTGAAGCCTTTCAGAATCTGCCGACTCAGGTTAGGTTTTTCGCAATTGCATATCCAGCGATTGCGTCGACAAATCGCTCGCTCAAAGTTGAACAAGTCTCGTTAGAGCATGAGGCGGATCGACATGAAGTCGTACTAACGATTCGCGTGCATCGAGACGCGTCGGCGGATATCACCGAAACGGTTCCCATTCAGCTTTCGATCGGTGGCGGGCGGACAGAAGTTCCGATCGAGCTCGTCAACGGTGTCGGGGAATTGAAGGACTATCGGGTTCCAATCGATGCTTCGGTATCGCTGGGTTGGGGAAAGGCGACGATTCCTGCGGATCACAACAGTGCAGACAACGAGCAATATTTTGCGTTCGACGTAGCTCCGACGCGTGAAACGATCATCGTGTGTGAACAAAATGAGTTGACGTTTCCTTTGCAGATCGCGTCCGAGATTCCAAGGACTGCCAAAGTCGCTTCGTCGGTGTCGGTACTAACAATCGACAAGGCGCCTCAAGCCAACATCGAAGACGCATCGTTGGTGATATGGCAAGGTGCGTTGCCCCGGGGTGAACTCGCCGAACGATTAGACGAGCACCTCGATCGTGGTCGAACGATTTGGTTTCTCCCTTCGGCTGCGATGGCGAATCAAGGTTCAACCATGGGCTCTGAAACAACGTTTGCCGGTTTTCGATGGACTTCCTGGCAGCAACTGACTTCACCACTGAAGCCGACGACCTGGCGAAGCGACGAAGGGTTGCTCGCTTCCACTCAAAGCGGTATGGCTCTGCCTGTCGGAGAGATTTCGGTTGCCGGGTATGCAACGTTCGAAGGAGAGTCGACGCCTTTGGCTAGTTTAGAAGGTGGGATACCGTTGTTTGCAAAACTCAACGTGCCCAATGGAAACGCCTATGTCTGCACCACGCTTCCGATAGAACCGCATTCGACGATGGCGACCAATGGAATCGCTTTGTTCATTGCAGTCCAACGATCGATAGAACAAGGAATTGCCATGCTCGGGAATGCTGTTGCCTACGATTCCGTTCCGATCGTATACGACGCGAACGGGAAATCGGATTCGAAGAAGTCGTCGGTCAAGTCCCTTCAACTGACACCGATGGATACCTGGCAACCCGTCTCAACGGACGAGCGTTTTCTCTCAAGCGAGCAAGGTCTTCACAGCGGAATCTATGAAAGCGGGGGTAAGTTGG
>JANPLJ010000876.1:0-3741 GCA_031426475.1 Pirellulaceae bacterium
CGGAGGTGTACCGGTCATCATCGATACATACCCTGACTTTCGAATCGATCTCCAGAAAGTCCGCGACGCCATCACCCCACGTACTAAGCTCGTCTTGTTCAATTCGCCTGCAAACCCAACCGGTGTCATGGCGTCTGCCGAAGAGATGAAGGGACTTGCGGAGCTTTGCCGTGAGAAGAATATCGCGTTGATATCAGACGAAATCTATAGCCTATTCGCCCTCGATGGCCCGATGCGATCGCCAGCAGAATTTCATTCCGACACCATCGTCATCGACGGCTTTTCAAAGAGCCACGCGATGACGGGTTGGCGTCTTGGATACGTACACGGTCCATCTGAAATCATTCAAACGATGTTGAAAGTTCAACAGTACTCGTTCGTCTGTGCTCCGCAACCGGTCCAGTGGGCTGGGCTCGCTGCATTAGACTACGATATGTCACAACATCGCGCTGACTACACTGGCAAGCGTGACATGATTGTCGATGGCTTGCGGAACGACTACGAATTCGCTCATCCGGGCGGCGCGTTCTACGTTTTTCCCAAAGCACCTTGGGGAACGGGGACCGAGTTTGTAAAGAAAGCGATCGAAAACGAATTGTTGATCATCCCGGGCAATATCTTCTCGGAAAGAGACACCCACTTCCGAATCTCATTTGCCGCAAGTGAGCAAACACTTGAACGCGGGATCGAAGTACTGAAAAAACTGGCACGCATGAAGCCGTGAAGCTCGCAGTTCCGTGTAGCCGATATTCGTAGGAATTCGGATGAAGCTCTTGTCAGGTTAGCGATTGAACGCTGCACCAAACGTAAAGGCTGGCGAAACCATGTCCTGATTGACCGCATTCTGATCGCCCAGACCGGGATTTGCGCCACGCCATACTCCGCGACCGATATAGATCACTTGAACCCCGGCTCTGACTACGAAGGCTTTTGTGAGTTGCATTGCCGCTTCCATTCGTGCGTCGAGACCGACAACGGTTTCGGAATTGTCCCGTCCTCCGAACGCCGACGTTGGAATGAATCCTCCATCACCATCTGCATCAGCTGACCCCCAGGCGAAAGTACGAGTTTCATAGCCTTGTGTTTGAAAGTTCTGGCCCGCGAAGAAACGAGATTCTTGAGAAAACGTCATACGTTTCACGGTGGAGAAATATCGATATCCGAGCTGTCCAACAAGCATACGGTTGTCCGTTCGGGTCTTCTGACGCGTGAATCCATCAAGTTCAAAGGCCGCGTCTGCGTCGGTATTGATCCCAAAGAAACGGTCGTTCACGGCGTAGTCGTTGAGTTGCATATAGCGAATGCCTGCCAGCGGTTCTAGAATGCCTCCATATCGGTAGGGTTCTAAACGCCAAGTCTTGTTGGCTTCGAAGCTAGAAAACGTCGCAACATTGACGCTCTGTCGCTCTAGAATCGTGCCGTCACCATACGAGGGATCATACGGAAATCGTGGTCGAATGGCCGGGAATAGGTCCACGGTAATCGCGGGGAGAAACGTTCGACGATGTCGCACATCGTTGTAGACATTCGGACCACTTACATGCGTAAAGCTGAAAAGCAATCCGCTGTCCTTTTCGGACATAAAGCCCAAATCCCAACGATTTCCCCAAGTCATATCAATTTGCGAGGCTTGGCCACCGATGTCGGGGCGATCTAGTCCTATGTGCAATCGGTCATAGCTTATATACCACCCTTTGTTGGCTCGTTTGCGGGCGGAAAGCTCTTCCAGTTCCTGCATATCGACGGGGGCGAAGAATTGGTAGTCTGGATCAATATTCATCGACTCGGCAAACGGGTGAAACGGCGCGTCCCCCTTTGCCAATGCCTGCGATCCATTGGTACCAACGGCCGCTACGGACAGCACCAATAGCGACTTCTTTAATGCAGACAGAATCGAGATTGCCATAATTGTTTTCCAGCGTTTCGCACTAAGGCAAAAAACCCGCGTTACCGCTCATCTACCGAACCTTTATCGGTGGGGATGCACGACGTAGCGCACTTATTTCGGTTGTGCTGGTAGTATCGGAAGGTCTGGCTTGGATTGTTGAGTCGGTTTAGGTAAACGGTAACGAAAATTCCGACTATTCAGTTCCAAGAAGGCTTCGGCGGATAGCTATCATCGCCACTGTCCGTGTCCTGCCGGTTTGCCATTGGGGATTCCGGGTTCAAAATGCTGTAATTTCCAATCCGTTTCAGAACGACCTCGCATCGTCTTTCCACGTCTGTTTCAGCGAGGAGTTCCTGTTTTTCAGCAAGATTTATTGGAACGGCCTGGGCAAGCAAATCAACCAGCAAACCCAACGGCAGTTCATCAAGCGATTTTGATGGTAGGATCGAGAAAAGCTGGGTGGCTGGGGCAAAACCTCGAAATGCCGCTAGCAAACGACTGCGATAGATGATCGTTGAGTTGGAGAATGCGGATGGCTCAATATCGTCCATTAAAACCACCTGAGCCCGACGAAATCGCTCGACGCCGGTGGGGTCTTCGCGAATAATTGTGGCTCTTTTCCAGCCAGACAGCAAAATATTATGCCTTCCTTCTGGGGTCGGTGAATGATGCGTTACTCGTCCGATACAGACGACATCATGAATGGCTGGGTGCTTGTAGTACTCAGCTTCCCATCCCGGCTTGAGAAACGCCATCGCGATTAGCTTGTCGGTCGACAGCGATTCCATCAACATCGAACAGTACCGAGGTTCGAATATGTGTAGACCTTTGACGACGCCGGGAAACATTACGAAATTCGGAAGTGGAAATAGCCGAACGCTTCCGTCGAAGCTCGTGATGGGGGTATTAGGATTGATCCAGAAGCTCATTCAGGTTCCAACGTCGCGTTTCGTGGATTGGCCGAAAGAAAAGTATCCCAACCACTCACGGACATTATGTCGGTGTAGCAAGCCCAAATGACGTAATCGGAACGATTTCACGAATTGGCGGGGAATGCACGACGCATTGGGTCAGTTGATTGTAGATGCCGAGTCTGGTAGTCTTTGACCTACGGACTGCGCAAGGACAAAACTTCTACCAGCGTTTGGAATTCTCGGATGATTCTTTCCGGCGAAGAGATTTTATCAAGACTTGGCTCGGATATTGTGCTCGAACCTTTCGATCCAGAGCAATTGAATCCGAACAGCTATGACTTGCTGCTCCACGATGAGCTGCTGGTCTACGAAGAGGTGGTCCTGGACGTCAAGCAGCCGAATCGATTTCGGCGCATTACGATTCCCCCAGAGGGGCTCATTCTGAGCCCAAGCCAGCTTTACCTGGGACGAACGGTCGAGCGGACGGAAACTCACAAATTGGTTCCCATGTTAGAAGGTCGAAGTTCTCTGGCGCGTCTAGGCCTCTTTGTACATGTCAGTTCAGGCTTCGGCGACGTTGGATTTTGCGGCTATTGGACCCTCGAAATGTTTGCAGTCCAGCCGGTGCGAATCTATCCCGGAATCAAAATTTGTCAGGTTTTCTACCACGAAATCGCTGGCAAGGTTCGAGAGTACCAAAGCGATAAGTACCAAAACAATCACGATATCCAGCCGAGCTTGATGTACAAGGAATTTCGACAATCCAACGAAGGCAAACAACTTCGGTTGGACTTTGATCGCGTCGCAGCCAGCGCCGCCGAAGGGATACTGCAAAAGCAGACGTAGGGGTGTCTTGGTTCAACGGTAGTTGGAATTTCCGATTGCCGAGCTAACGGACAAAAAGCAGATTGCCGAGACTTTTCTCGAGTCTTGCGGCGT
>JANPLJ010000877.1:0-7619 GCA_031426475.1 Pirellulaceae bacterium
AAACAAAAGACCTCCACCGCGAAAGCTTACGAAACGTCTGATGAGAGCCTGTTGGTCCGCATTGAGAAAATCGGTTTCCAAGTCGTCCAAGATGATCGCTTGATAGGCAAACAACTCGTCGGCAGTTTTCGGAAAGCCTCCCTGAAGCTGCGTCGAGTCGGAAACGCCCAGTCTTGCAAATACCGCTTCATTGTATTGCTCTTTTTCTTCTTCCGAGACGTCTTCGAACCCAGAGAATAAAGGATTTGCGGAATCGATCTTCGAGTCGCGAAAACTAAACTTCGGTTCTTTCTTGGCAATGCGAACCAACGACGCGAGCTGAATTTCGTCGTCTTCTTGTAACGCTCGTCGCAGAAATTTATGCTCCCAGTTCGGCCGGCCTGCCACATAAAGGATGCGATAGGGGCCATGACCGCGATCCACTACGACCGAACACTGATTGTTAAGTTGCGTCAACTCGACATTGCGTCCAACATCGGCTGGTTTTTCGTCGTTCGCTGGATTCGCCGACGCCAACGACGCGCGTACTCGATAACCCTGAATCCCCGATGCTTCGGGACGAAACCGAAACTCGACGAGCTGTGAAGCGGCATCTCCTTCCAGTTTCACATTCTCTGTTTGTAGAACTTTGGATTCATCATCGATTAGCTCAACGATCGTAGACTGGCCCGCAAGCCCTTTGCTTTGAATATTCGCAATGATCGTAACCGGCGCTGCTTCGAAATCCGATTGGCGCATCGTTATCGAACTAACACGAACATCTTTCGTCCCTCGTGCGTTCGGCAATCGAACAGGGTAGATCGGGAACCCAAACTTTTCCCAAGCAATGCTTTCGTCTCCTAGGTCGGTTGCTTGACCATCGCTGATCAGTAGCACGCTGGCTAACGGTCGATCACGAAAGCGTTCCGACAACAGTTGCATGGATCGAACGAGAGATGACTGGTTATCGTCGGCTTGTATCGTTGCAATGTCGTCGACTGATTCCAGACGATTTCCGAATCGATAACGACGGATTCGGAAATCCTCTCCCAATCTCTGTTGCCATGATGCCTCGGAGGACATCGCGAGTTTCCATTGCGACTCCGATTCCGTACTTGAGTCCGATCGAG
This sequence comes from Pirellulaceae bacterium, assembly GCA_031426475.1. Taxonomy (GTDB): domain Bacteria; phylum Planctomycetota; class Planctomycetia; order Pirellulales; family Pirellulaceae; genus JAIYDQ01. Next base: position 1,110 of record JANPLJ010000877.1, read on the forward strand.
CACTATTGGTTCCAATCATCGCTTGCATGCTTTGGCTATCATCCGCGAGAATGGCCACCCAATTTGCGAGCGGCTTGGGTCGCTGTCGAGCGGCAAGCGGTTCGAGCAAACAGAACAAGGCAAGACCAATCGCGATCAACTTTAGCAAGACCGCTGCAAGCTTTAAACCAATTGGCAACTTCGCTCGACCGTATGCGAACAGCACGACTACGATCAATAACGCAGCGATGGCGATGACACCCCATTGCCAATCGGGCTGGCCTAAAACTAATTCATCCCACATGCCGATAATTCTCGATTGCTCAACTTTCCGACTATTGAAGATTCTTTGCTTTTTGACTTCCTAAGTTTTCGTAGTATCGCTGTAGACGCTGCTCGAAAACGGTCGGGACGGGATCCCGATCAATGGGGACGACTGCATTGCGATCCGCAGATTTTCTAAGCAACTCCGCTTGCACTGTCTCGCGAAGTTGAGCAAGTGGTTTAGCGACTAATTCGCGGACCAAGTCCCACTGAGGTTCCTTGGAATGTCGGACGTAGTCGCGATGCATCTCTCGAGCTGCTTGCCGGATTCCAGCCGCAATGCCTCGCAACTCCGGATCGCGGACTGATTCTTCCACATCACGAAGTCCGTCGGACCACTCTCCGAAATGGTTGCCTGTAATCGGAGCGGAGCTCCGCTCAAGTACCTCTGCGAGTGTTCCTTTTTGAGAAGACTTTTGACCAGGTTGCTTTCCGCCCTCGTTTGGCGAACCAGGCTGGGCGTTCTCCGAATCAGACGGACTACCCTTGCCCGGCTGTTTGCCGGAACCCGATTTGCTCTTTCCTTGGTCACCAGCTTTCTCCAATTTACCCTGAGCCTTTTCTGATTCTTTCGCCTCCGAAGGTTGCTTTGCCTTGGATTCGGCATCACCGTTCTCGGACGATTCTTGCTGACTCTTGTTATCGTTTGCAGCTGAGTCCGATGAACCTGGGGGCGCGGATGGTTTGCCCTGAGCGGTCGAAGAGCTGCGGCTTGCGATCTCCTCCTGCAACTTTTGCTCGAGACGTTCGAGCTCGTTAAGCGCTCGGCGAAGCCCGTCCGCTTCGCTTCCTAGGACGCTTTCAGCCGCTTGCTCGACACCTTCGCGAAGCTCGCGCATGCCGGTTTCGATTTCTTCCAGCGTCTGTTGAACAGGAGCCGCCAAACCTCGTTCGACAAGCCGCGGAACCAGATTGAGCTGATTCTCGATATCGCGTTGCTTCGTTTCCCGGAACGTTTCGTAGAGCTTTTCTGCCAACAAAGGTTCACTTGGTTCCGCTTCCGTGACCGTCTCCTGCATCTTCTGCAAGAGCTCGTTTAACTTTTCACTTTGTTGAGCCCAGATCTGTTCACGTGAAGGAGCATCTTTCGGTTCCCCATCACTGCCGGGGCGTAAACCTCCTTGGTCCTGCGTTTCTTTCACGCCGGATTCCTCTTGTTCGTTTCCTAGCGTAGCGGATGCGAGTTTGGCTTGTTCTTTTTCTAGATCGCGTGCTCGATTGAGGATGTTTTTCATTGTGTCCTCGAACTGCTGAGCCGATTGTTCACGGAGCTGATCGCGAGTTTCCTCGATCTTCTTCTCGGCTCGCGTTCCCGACGACAAGGCTTGCGCTGCCGATGGCTTCGTCTGCGACAACGATTCGGCCGCTTGTCGAATCTCTTCGCGAGCTTCGGCGACTTGTTGCTGGGCTTGCTCCATCGCTTCTCTTTGCTTGGTCGATTTTTCGGACGATTGCTCGGATGATTGCTCCGACGATTGCATTCGATTCATTAACTCGTCTGTGTCTCGCAAAAGCTCTTCTTGATTCTCACGAAGTCGCTTCAGTTGTTCTTCAAGTTCTTTCTTCTCTTGTTCGTTCTTGGCGGCTTGGATTGCCGTCTCGATGTCTTTCAACTGGCGATTGATATCCTCTTGGCGGCGAGCAATTTCATCGAGCCGACTCATCACCTGCCGCATCTCGCGATCCGCCGCTTCGTTTTCTGGAGCCGCTTCCCGCTCGGTCTCATAGCGTTCGGAATCATCTTTCAATTCCAATTGTTCGAGTTGCTTTTGTCGATTCTTCTGCGATGCACTCGATGAACTCTTGGATTTGGACTTGGATTGAACGATTTGATGTTCGCGAGCTCGTAAGCGAAGCAAGCCTCCATACACTTCTTGCTCAAAGCGAAGAGCATTCTTCAAATTACCCACCTCCCTATTCGACACCGCCTCGTCAAGCTCTTTGATCGCCGATTCGATCGACGTAAACACCGTATCAAGGTGCTTTCGCGATTGTTCGTCTTTGATTTTTTCTCCCAGCTTGACGGCGAGGTCCATCGCTTCGCTCTGCGAATCGCTCAAGACCTCGACGTCTTCAGCCGCCTTTTGGGAAAGCTTCGGCGACTTTTGCGATCGAGTGACATTCCAAGTCCCACTCATGATCTTTTTCTGCAAGTCGGCGATCTCATCCGCCTTTTGGGCCTGTGGACTTTGCTGGCCAGGAGGCGGTTCTCCCTGGGGAGCCTCACCTTCTCGGAAAATCTCTTCGAACGGTCTCACTTCCGCAAAGTAGATTTCACCGTCGATGCGTCGCGCTTCGCCTGACTGGTCGATATCCTCAGCCCAAAAGAAATAGCTCAGCAATTGATCCGGCTCGCTGTGTAGCGATTCGAATTCCAGCAAATGCTTGATCGAGACTTCGCGAGCAGCGCTTGGTTTGTCGTTTGCTGGTGACGCCTTCGCCGCGGGTTCCTTCGACTCGACTGTGGAACGATCGAACAACGTTTTTTCTATGGTTGCGCCGTTCGCCAGACTGAACTGCACTCCCGCTCGAACAAGGCTGTAGTCATCGCGAACTTTGGCTTGTATCGATAATTCCTCGAGAGGAGATACCGTTGCATCGGCGATCTTCTCGGCTTTGACCTCGGGCGGTTTGTTGGGGAGCACGGTCGCCGATAAAGTTTCTTCGATTTTGGCAGATCGACCTTCATGATCCTTGAGCCGGACCTTCCACTTTCGAGAAGTATCGACCGAAATAGTCACTCGGTAAACGAGCCCTACCGTCGAGTCCGACGTAGTCGCTGAATCGACAGTCATTTCGGATACCGTCCCTTGCTCATCAATCAACTCAACCGATTCCAAAGGTTTATTGACGTTGCAGATCCAGGTCAGGGTTGTTCCTTCGGGGACCGTGATTCGTCGTGTATCTTTGACTAGTCGTTTTTCCTGCTTCGCATAAACCGGAGGAAGTATTTCGACATCGCTCCGGAGCAAGGCCGGGAAGTCAAAGACCTTTAATCGATATGGGTCGCTTCGTCCGCCATCGAATTCGATCTGGTATTCGGTATCTAGTAAGACTTTGGCGAGATAACCCGCAAACACAGGGTCGTTCAACGAACGTTGCATTGGGATCACCGTCGGTTGCTGGCTCTCGGCGTTGATCGTCGTCGCAAGCAACGCGACTTGATCTGGAACGGGCCCTTGGAATCGAACCGTTACCAAGCAATTGGTCCCGCGTTCAACTTCCGTATTGCCGGGCTGCACTTCCATTTCGATTTTGACGTCGGGTGTGAATATGTCCAGCAGCGATCGATGATCTCTGGCTGAGCCCAATGTCGTCGCCGATATGACGACGGCTAGCATCGAAAAAAGTGCCATGAACTGAGCAAACCACGCCAAGCCCATCGTTCGCTTGGGGACTACTTCATTCCAATCGTGGATGTAAGCATGCATCAGTGTTTCATGCGTCAACGATTTTTGAAGGAAGCTGGAGGTGTCGTCGCGTTGATTGCTAACAGCCGTTAACAGTCGTTGGTTGAGACCAGGATGATGTTGTTCGATCTGAGCGGCAAGCCATTTTCGATCACGAAATCCAGTACGACTGATCAGCCACGCAATTGCAACACAACTAACAATGAATGCGATCAACGCAATCGAAACGCGATTGGGCGCTTCGACTAGCGATGGATTCAAGATGAACGATACCGCAAAGCAAAGAAACGCGAGACTCCAAGCAATCGCGAGAAGCCAGCCGAGACGGAGTCGCTGGAATCGCTGCGAAACGCGAATAAGAAACCATTCTAACTTAGGATCCATAGCAGCATCGTTCCTTTAAAGTCAGCCTGACCGGTTGAAGACCAATCACTATGGTAGCCGAAAATGACTGGGCAAACCGCCAACGCGGCTAATCCAGCAACGTGAAAGGTGAAAAATTGTCGGTAGCAAACTTGGACGTTGAATAAAACGTTGGCGACGCCGTTCCGGCAAAACCGAGGTTTCCGATTGCCGGAACAGCGCAGATTATCTTTCTCAAATTGGCGAACGCAACGAGCTGCTTGTTCCGGCCTACCGTGGTCTCAAAAGCGAGACGGCCTCAATGGGCGAAGGGGTTCCGATCCTGAAAGGATCGAAGCATCTTCGACCCTTCCAGGGTCGTTCGCGCGTCGTTGAGTATCCGGGGGTGCGCCGCTTTGCGGCGACCCCCCAGCTAATGTCTGGTATCCCTTCGGGATGGAACGAGCTTCGATCATGTCTTGGCATCGATGGCTAAAGCCTACCCCACTCAGCGAACCCTTCTCGAGCCGATTATGTCTTGACTTAACCGCGCTTGCATGAGTAACTAGGATTGTTCTGTGGGCTTAGGTCGGTTTGCTTTTTCCTTTGATTTCCCCTCATGTTTACCCTCGCTCGGCTTACGCTTCCCTCCACAGTTCGAACTTCGCCTTCCGTTGTGGCTTTCGATCGCCAGCGCTCGCTTCGGCCGAATTTGAAGGCTAGCGTTTACGATGCTGGATTCTACGGCGTTATGGTCGGAATTGGGGAAGCATACCTGCCAGCCTTTGCGTTAGCTCTGGGGCTCGGCGAGGTTGTATCGGGCTTGGTGACCAGCGTTCCAATCCTTTTGGGAGGACTGATGCAGTTGCTCTCCCTGTACGCGCTTTCGAGAGTAGGGTCGTACAAGCGATGGATTGTCGCAGGTATTTTGATGCAGGCGATGGCGTTTTTGCCAATGATCTACGCCGCGATTGCTGGATCTCTCTCGGCGTGGGCATTTTTTGCCGTCGCGTCTTGCTATTGGGGAGCCGGGATGGCTTCGGGGCCGGCGTGGAATGCTTGGATTAGTCATGTCGTGCCAAGCCGCATCCGCTCGCATTACTTTGCACGAAGAACTCGAGTTATTCAGCTGGCCACGTTAGGCGGATTCCTGTCCGGGGGATTGCTCTTGCAAGCGACCAAGGCGTGGGATGTCGTGCTCTATGGTTTTGCGGCGATTTTTATCGTCGCAGGACTCGCTCGCTTTGCGTCAGCCTACTTCCTGGATCAACACCAAACTTCCGCCGATCACGACTACGCCGCTCCTCGCACTCACAGCGTGTTGAATGCGTGGACCAGCGTTTCTCCGAAGGCGCGATATTTGATTTGCTACCTTGTTTGCATGCAAGCATGCATCCAATTCTCCGGGCCCTACTTTATCCCGTACATGATCAAGCAACTCGATTTTAGCTACTCCGCCTTTGTTGCTGTTTTGGCGGGTTCGATGATCGCGAGAGCTTGTTGCATGTCTTTGTGGGGCAAGATCGCTCGAAACTATGGCTCGCAAGCTCTACTTTGGATTGGTGGCCTAGGACTGCTTCCCCTTTCAACGCTTTGGATCCTTTCCGACTCATTGCCTTGGCTGATCACGGTCCAAGTCATCAGCGGAATCCTTTGGGCGGCGTATGAACTGGCGTTTTTCCTCATGTTCCTCGATTACATCCCGCAACGAAGACGGGCCGACATGCTGACGATCTTCAACTTTGCGCATGCGGTCGCTTGGTGCACTGGAGCGCTTCTCGGAGGCTGGTGGATTGCGAATCACGGGACCAGCCCATCAGCGTACCACGGCGTTTTTCTGATCTCAGCGCTCGGACGGGTCGCTTGTCTGGGACTACTGTGGATGACTTGGCGAAGCTCGGGCGTATCTCCAAGTCCGGTTTTTCCTGCAAATTCACGCGATCCGCGTGAAGCGGAAATTGGCGAAGTCCCTGGTTTCCAAGGGAACGGAAGCGGTTCAGGCCCTATTTCTAGCCCGCTGCTCGACGTTGCCGAAGCCGCATAAGAATCGTCGCTCCCAAAACCAAAACGTGGCTCAGCGGCTCCGCCCGCTGACAACAAGCCTTACTATTTTGCCTGCCTTAGTATTGTCACTTAGATAAACGGGGGTTAGGTGGGCCTGAAAGCGCCTGTAACCGCAAGAGCCTGAAGCGAAAGCGAAGGACTGCTTGAAGCGCTTTTTCGTCACAAATCATTGGCGATTGCGGTGCTTGCATTCGTTGCTAACTCGTCGCTAACGCTTCCGGCTCTTGTTGTCGGAGGACAACAGCATCCTCGGTTATCCAATTGACAAAGTCCTAGTATTGTTTGCTGACGCCACTCAGATTGTCTGCCAGTTTGATGCCTACGGGCCTCGTTCGAAAGTGGGAAAGCCTCCGAGGCCAAAGGGGTCGATTTGGGACTGTCGAACTATTCC
>JANPLJ010000878.1:0-4833 GCA_031426475.1 Pirellulaceae bacterium
CGCGGCTCCGCCCGCGGGAGATTTTCTTACCTGCGGGCGGAGCCGCAGGACCACTTGTGGATCTCATTCCGCATCGTCTTTGACCGTGTCGTCTTCTCCATCCTCGTTTTCGTCTTCGAGGCCTTGATAGTTGATAACGGAGATAGCGCGTTTGAGCGTTTCCACCATGGTCGCAACAGGCGGTTCCTTACCGGTAAACAATCGGTACTGGTACGCTGCCTGGCGAATGAACATCTGCAATCCAGAGATAACGGAGCACCGTGCGGCCTTGGCTGATTTGAGCAACAGTGTTCGTTCCGGATTGTAAACCGTGTCAAAGACGAGCTGTCCTTCGACGAGTTTCGCAGCATCATAAGGCGAACTATCCAGGTCGGGAAACATGCCGACCGGCGAGCCGTTTACGATCACTTGGGGTTTGATGTCGTAGCGTGAAGCCCACGGAATGGCCTTTCCACCGATGGCCTGGGCCAGGGCCTCGCTGCGTTCTGGAGTCCGTGATGAGATCATTACGTTGGCGCCGCGACGGGCCAACCCATAGCCGATGGCGCGCGAGACTCCGCCTGCCCCTAGCAGTAAGACCCCAAGGCCTTTGAATGGCTCTGGAGCAGGATTGATTTTCGAGATCGCTTCGGTCAGACAATCCAACGAAGCGCGATAGTCGGTGTTGTAGCCAACGGTCGCTTCTGGCGTGAAAAGCACTGTATTGACGGCCCCGATTTCTTTCGCGGCCGTGTCCGCTTGGTGAAGATACTCGATAATCGTCTCTTTATGCGGAATCGTTACGCTGAGTCCGCCAACTCCATACTCGCGACACCAATCGAGGAAATTAGCCAAGTCGAAGTGAGGAACTCGAAACGGAATATATCTCGCGTTGATTTCCTGAGCGGCAAAGGCCGAGTTATGTATCAAGGGTGAATAGCTGTGCGCAACAGGATCCGCAACGACGCCGTATAGCTTCGTCTTCGCATCGATCGTATCGACACGATAAAGATTCAACATTTGATCGAAGGTCAGTTGCCCGGGTGCGACCCGACGCTCAGAACTGTAGACACAGAATGTGAACGGAGCACCGAAGCTGGGGCCTAGGATACGTGTCACCGTTCCGATATCACCCATGCTGATAGCAATCGTGGGTACCTTCGCATTCTTCATCAAGTGAAGCATTCGCCTGACGTCAGAAAACGTATTCGCCAACGCAGCGATCTTTACAATGTCTGCATCCAACTTGCTCAGCTCGCTATGAATCAGCTCAAGATCGTCTGGCGTACCTTCAAAGTTATGCGAGCTGATGATTCGTTTCGTCTTGCCATAACGAGGAATCTTCGTTGCGATATCGTCTTCTAAATCAACGTACTCAACACCCATCGCGATGGCTGAGCGGAGAATCACGAGCCGTTCTTCTTCGGAGCGATCCCAACGTCCGCCGTCTTCTTTGCGGCGGCACGTGATCACTACGGGCGTCGGTCGATTCTTGAGAAGTCGCGTCAAGTCGATACTTCTGCCGATGTAGTCTAATCGCAATTCGATCAGCTTGGCACCTGCATCGGCCAAGCGTTGGTGTTCAGCAATCGTATGTTTATGGCGGGTTCGAGCAACGGTTACGCAGATCATCGTCTTTGAAATCTTCGTGAAGAACGGAATAGGATTTTTAACAAGGCATTCAGTCTATTTTGCGGGTGGACCATCCCAAGTCAGAAACCGTTGCAAGAGCATGGGCCCCGGCTCGGTGAGAAAACTCTCCGGATGAAACTGCCATCCTTCGATCGGGAGGCTTTTGTGTCGAACGCCCATGATTTGGCGTCGGCCAAGCTTATCATCGACCCAAGCCGAAACTTCGAGAACGTCTGGCATCGAACTTGGCTCAATGACCAACGAATGGTAGCGGGTCGCCACAAACGGATTCGGAAGCCCAGAGAACATGCCACGGTTGTCATGGAAAATTTGATCGGTCTTGCCGTGCATGAGCTCTGGAGCACGGACGATTTGCCCTCCAAACGCTTGCCCAATCGACTGATGCCCTAGACAAACGCCCAGAACGGGGAATTCGCCCTTGAGTTCAGTCAGGACGGCGACGCTGATTCCCGCTTCCGAAGGGGTGCAGGGGCCTGGCGAAAGTATGATTCGCTCGGGACGAAGCTGCCTGATCTGGTCGATGTCGATGTCGTCGTTCCGAAAAACCCGAACGTCCAACGACGAATCGATTTCCCCAAGCCGTTGGACTAGGTTATAAGTAAAAGAATCGTAGTTATCGACAACTAAAATCATGCTCGACCCTGTTTCTTGGGCGTCTATCCCCTAAAATGACGGTTATATCCTAGCTGAGTTCTTCGTCCAGCCAAAGTCAGACCTGGACGGAATGCTCGTTATCCTTATCGGTTATACGACTTTTTCCGGTTTTTCCTGACCTGCACGGTGCTTTGACTCGAATCTCCATCTTGAAACGAATACCTTGCGAATCCTGGCGAGATTCAATAGCGCATCTTTCACTGAGCGGAGAGCGACTTTAGTTTCATTTCATCTTCTTGGACTCTTTGCGCATGCGAGCGGTGACACAACCTGCGACATTGCCCAAGACTCGTCCGAAGCAAGCAGCCAAGTGGAGCCCGACGCAAATCGTGCCCCCGAAGCTGCCCGAAGAACCTTCGTTTTCCTGGCGGAACGTCGTCAAGCGATCCTCGTCGCTTCTCTATAGCGCCTTTCTTCACACAGCCCTCTTGATTCTCCTCGCTCTGATTGCAGTTACCGATCGCGGTGAGAAAAAATCGAATGTGGTACTCAACGCAGCGAAAAGTGAAGAAAGCCAAGAGAGTGTTACATTCGAGAATTTCGAGCCGCGAGTGAATACTCCAAGCACCGAATCCGAGGCGTTGGAGTCCGCGTCGCTGTCCCAAAATACAACACAGACGTCGACGAGTATTGAATCCCCGACCGCTTCTGAGGCACTTGTATCGTCAACTCTCGGAGCAAGCTTCAAGCTTCCTAAAATCGATAGCTACCAAAGTATGGTAACTGCGTTCGCACCGAAGTTGCCGGCGTTTGCAATGAGCAAGCTTGACGGACGCTCGATGGAGAATCGAAACAAGCTCGCACTGTCGCGAGGCGGCAGCACGAAAAGCGAAAAAGCCGTCGAAGCAGCGTTGGTCTGGTTCGCCAAGCATCAACATCGCGACGGAGGGTGGAGTACGTATTTCAACGATCCGACCAGTCCCTGCAACGGACTCTGCACACACGGCAGCATTGAACGCCTCGATGGAAAGCGTCCGGCTGCAACAGGACTAGCACTGCTTTGTTTTCTCGGAGCTGGCTATACCCACCAGGAAGGCAAGTATAAAGACGAAGTCTATCGCGGACTGATGTTTCTAATGGACAACATGAAACGCGGCAAAGTCGACACCATCGATCCACGCTTGCCGGGCCAATTTAGTTCGCCATTGTCGAAGCACCAAATGTATGAACAAGGCATTGCGACGCTCGCGCTCTGCGAAGCCTACCAGATGACGCACGACCAAATTCTCAAGAATGCATGCCAGGACGCTATCGATTTCATCTCTGCGGCACAACACTATGACGGTTCCTGGGGCTACGCTCCAAAAACGCCCGGCGACCTATCGATTGTCGGATGGCAAATGATGAGCCTCAAGAGCGCACATGGAAGCGAGCTCGAAGTCAACAGCCCTAGCATTCGATGGGTCGACAGATTTCTCGATACGCAACAATCCGAAGGTGGTGCCAAGTACGGATACCGCGGAACGCGACCGACTCCGAGCATGACTTCGATCGGGATATTGATGCGACTCTATCGTGGTTTTCCGCGAACGGATCCGCGTTTGATCCGAGGCGCAGCTTACATCGCTGAAAACGGCCCGTCGCGATCCGATGTCTATTTGAACTTCTATGCAACCCAAGCCCTATTCCAGATGGAAAGCGCTCATTGGCCCAAGTGGAACGCGAAACTTCGTGAGCATCTCATCCAAACGCAGAATCAGATCGGACATGAAATGGGAAGCTGGTACTTCGAAGACGAGTCCCCACCACCCTCCAACGCAATCGGCGGCCGACTCTATTGCACCGCCCTCGCCACCATGACGCTCGAAGTCTACTACCGCTATATGCCCGCTTATCTCGATGTCAACGAACAGCCGTTCGAGTTCTAGGCTTTGTTTCTAAAGATCAATTCAGACTTGCTTGGAAACGCCGCTCTCGCACGCTGACCAACTCAACGCATATGGATCGCGTTAATTGCATATTCATACTGCAACGCGCTTCGCAATAGGATGACTCTTTCTCCCGCTCTCCCCAGTCTTCTGGGGAGAGGGGCCGGGGGGTGAGGGGCGATACAGTTCGACTACCCAAGATATCTTTGCGAACCCATCTCGCTCTGCCCCTCATCCCCAGCCCTTCTCCCCGGAGTACCGGGGAGAAGGGAGCGATAATTCATGCGACGCTCAACTGAGTGAATTGCGTGAGGCTTTGAGTGACTCGGCAATTTCAGAAAACTGGGATTAACGCTCTGATTCATCACATATGCCACAAGACCAGATCGGAATCCGATTGCAATCGCATCGTGTCGCTCCTAAGCTGTTGGGATGAACAGGGATTGGGCGGACTGAAAGCGATTGTAACCGCAAGAGCCTGAAGCGTAAGCGAAGGACTGGTTGAATCGCTTTTTCGTCACAAATCATTGGCGATGGCGATGCTTGCATTCGTTGCTAAGTCGTCGCTAACGCTTCCGGCTCTTGTTGTCGGAGGACAACAGCATACTCGGTTATCCAATTGACAAAGCACTAGCTTGAGGGGTGTCGATTCTCCATGCTGTTGATTTGAGAATTGTCG
>JANPLJ010000879.1:0-1124 GCA_031426475.1 Pirellulaceae bacterium
TCGAGTACCGTCGCTATCGCGACTAAATTCCTGGCGATGCGTTGTTTTGACGGAGACGCTTGGGTTTATGAACATGAAAATCATAGTTCCCAAGAGGGCCGTGCTTCCAGACCCCCCGCCACGACGTAAAGCCCGTCCAGATCGATTGCAGATTCGGTTCTTCTAGGAGGCCGCCAGCATTCGCGTACGCCGACCACGCGATAACCGGGTAGCATGTTCGTCCATAGCTCAAATCAATGAGCCGCTACGAATTACTAGCCCACTCTCCACAAGCATAATCATATCGCAAAGTGCACACTGCTCAAATAGCCCACACTCAAATGCACCAATTTGCCAACCAAACAATGAGTGACTACGGTTCGAGGCGAGCAGCGAGAAGTGTCAAAAATTTAGACACTTCTCGGCGAACGCCACCCTCTGGTTCCCAGGCTCTGCCGGCTCTGCCTGGGAACGAGCGTGTTCGCGGTGGCGATTGGCGAGAAGTCTCAAAATCAGTTAATTTCCAATTTCCCTTGTTCAATTCCCGTTCGCGGGATGCTATTGTCAACGCTCATACTTCTCATGAGATGCGAAGAGCAGGCTTCGTTGCAGTGTCCAGCACTTGGTAAATCTATTTCTGAATAGGGAATCGGAATGATCATAGACGACCAGTGGAAACAACAGCTTGGAGACTTTCGAAACGACTTTCATCGATTGCGAGATGAGATATCGAAGGTCATCGTTGGTCAACAAGAAATCCTTGATGATACGTTGATCTCGCTTATCGCTGGCGGGCATGTCTTGTTGGAAGGCGTTCCAGGACTGGGGAAGACACTTACCGTCCGAACACTAGCCGATGCACTGCATCTGGAATTTCATCGTATCCAATTTACCCCCGATTTGATGCCAGCGGATTTGATCGGAACCAACATCATCGCTGAAAAGGACGATGGTCGTAAACGTTTCGAGTTTCAGAAGGGTCCAATCTTTGCCAACGTCCTACTGGCCGATGAGATCAATCGTGCGACACCGAAAACACAATCGGCTTTGCTGGAAGCCATGCAAGAACACTCAGTTACGGTTGCTGGCGTGACTCACCGACTGTCCGAGCCGTTCTTCGTGATGGCGACTCAGAATCCTCTGGA
>JANPLJ010000880.1:0-5384 GCA_031426475.1 Pirellulaceae bacterium
CAAAAATTGCTTGCTGCTGTGATGGTTGACCGGTTAAGAAGCAGGTGCCGGGGATGTTGCCTCCTTCGATCGGGACGCAACGGATCGTTACCTTGAGCTCTTGCAAGAGTTTTTCGACGGCGGCTTCCGAGGCGAAATGACACTTGGCGAAACCGCCGTGAATCTTGGTCGACTCTTCGCTCTCGCTTTGGAAATAAGCTCGAAAATCGGCTTCGTTGGTAATCGTCACGGTGTTCGCTTCGCGCATCGCCAAAGCGCGACTAAACAGATTGTCTTGAATGGAGTCTAACAACTCGATGACCTTCTGTACGAACTCGGCACGCGGCATCCCTTTCTGTTCGCCCGTATCGCGTCGGCCCATAAAGACTGCTTGAGCTGCCAAATCTTTCGGGCCAACTTCTAGTCGAATCGGTACACCGCGCTTGACGTGATACCATTTCTTTTCGCCACCGCGAAGGTCGCGATCATCGATGTCGACTCGAATCGGTTGACCGGCATAAACTTGCGAGCCCAGTTCGGCTTTCAACGATTGGCAGTAGGCTAAGACTTCCGCTCGTTGAGCCTCGTCGCGATAGATCGGCATAATCACGATCTGTGAAGGAGCCAGCTTGGGTGGCAAGACGAGACCATCATCGTCGGAATGAGCCATGATCAGAGCACCGACCAAACGTGTCGAGACTCCCCAACTGGTTGTCCAAGCGAAAACGGTTTGACCATTCTGGTCTTGAAACTTGATCTCCTGGGCCTTCGAAAAATTCTGACCAAGAAAGTGCGACGTTCCCGCCTGGAGGGCTTTGCGATCCTGCATCATCGCTTCGATCGAAAGTGTCGTCACCGCGCCTGGAAAACGTTCGCCATCGGTCTTTTCGCCTTTGATGACCGGAACGGCCATGTAGTTCTCGACGAAATCCGCGTAGACTTCCAGCATCTTGCGAGTCTCTTCCATCGCTTCTTCAGCCGTCGCATGGACCGTGTGCCCTTCTTGCCAAAGGAACTCGGTAGTTCGCAAAAACAGTCGCGTCCGCATTTCCCAACGAACGACGTTAGCCCACTGGTTAATCAAGATCGGAAGATCGCGATACGACTGAACCCATTTGGCATAGGTCGCACCAATAATCGTTTCGCTGGTCGGCCGAACGATCAATGGCTCTTCGAGTGGCCCAGCGGGCCGCAAGCCGCCCTTACCGTCCGGCTCCAAGCGGTGATGTGTCACGACCGCGCATTCCTTGGCAAAGCCTTCGACATGCTGAGCTTCCTTTTCGAGGAAGCTCATCGGAATAAAGAGCGGGAAGTAGGCGTTCTGATGCCCCGTATCCTTAAACATCTTGTCTAAAACTCGCTGCATATTCTCCCAAATCGCATAGCCCCACGGTTTGATCACCATGCAACCTCGAACAGCCGAGGTTTCGGCGAGATCGGCCGCTTTAATCACCTGCTGGTACCATTCGGGATAGTCATCTTGGCGAGTTGGCGTGATAGCGGTCTTGGGAGCTTTATTCATAGTCAAAAATCGTGAAAAACAGCGGGTAGGGAGACGTCAGTAGTCTAAGTTCGATAGCCCATTCTTCCAAGGTCCCACCTCCTCTTCACAAGATCTTCATCGAACCCATTGCGAATCTTCATCGAAAGCGACTTTTGAATCATTTCTACCGAGGGTATTGTTTTCGGCATCGGCCAGCGCCAGCCATACAGCCATACGTAGATCGCAGTCATGGCAAAGAAAAGCGGGCTTTAGTCAATTCAAAACTGTTTTAAGGAGATCACTTATGACTTGGATATTCCCTCGCTCGCGTCGACGACCTGGTTTCACGCTCGTCGAACTACTGGTCGTCATCGCCATCATTGGAATCTTGGCTGGATTGTTGCTACCTGCCATCCAGCAGGCTCGCGAAGCGGCTCGACGCATGAGCTGTTCCAGCAACATGCGGCAAATGGGTTTGGCAGTCATGAATTACGAATCGGCATATCGCATGGTTCCATCCTCAGGCGAGGGACTCGACCCTACCGGAATTTTCCCAACCGGCGAGACCAAAATCTCAGCAGCCGACAAAGCGCTTGGACGCCAAGAAGTCGCTTTGTATCCGGTAAGCGTATTCGTCGCAATTCTTCCGTTTGTCGAGCAGACGGCGGCCTACAACCGAATGAACTTTGCGTACGCTTATAACGATTTACGTGCACCTGGCAATCAAGAAGCGACGAAACACGAGATTCCTGTATATCGATGCCCTTCCAGCCCTCATGTAGGAACGAACTTAACCGATCCGAATCGCTACGGGCGACTGGACTACTTCGCGACCGCCTATACCGATATCGACCCCGATACACAACTTCGAAGTCGATATCGTCAAGCAGATGGCGCGCTTGCGTTGACCCCCTCGCCGCTCTCCAGTATTCTCGATGGAACTTCGCAAACGATTCTATTTATCGAAGACACTGCCCGAACCCATGCGTCGCTTGGTTTTAAGACAGCATCCAAACGAGATGAAATTTTCCCAGGTGAAACTCGTCCCGGGAATCCAACTCTCGCGGATTTAGATGGAGCTGCAGCCCTCGGAGGCAAGCGAACCGTCCATCGTTGGGCAGATCCCGATGCCGCAGGGAGCGGAGTTTCCGGCCCGCCAACACACACCGCGACGTTCACGGGCAGCAAAGCATTCATCAATCAGAATCGAGTACCGATGGGTGGACCGACAGGTGCGAATCCTGGATTTCCGAAGTGTACGTGGGATACCAACAACTGTGGCTTGAATGACGAACCATTTTCATTCCACATCGGTGGAGTGCATGCTGTGCTAGCCGACGGTAGCGTTCACTATATCACGCAAAACGTCGACGGCGTTGTCCTTCGCAATTTAGTTTCGCGAGGCGAAGGAGTGGATGCGGGCTTTGATTTTAATTAACGTTGTGTAAGCCTGACCTACAACGTCTTTAGATACTCCAAGATCGCTTGCTTTTCGTCTTCGTTCAAGCGATTCGGATAGTCATGGCCGGAAGCGGACTTGCCGCTGGCTTGCGTATCGAAATACCATCGTCGTTCGAAGTTCGTCAACTTCTCGGGGACTTTGTCGAACTCTTCGATCTTGAAACCGATTCGCGTTGTATCAAGGCTCTGAGCAATACGCCGCCATATCGTGGGGCGTTCTTCAGGATGCAGCAGATGCCAAAGAGTCGGAACGCTCCCGTTGTGTAAATAAGGCGCCGTCGCCCAGATACCATCGAGCGGTGGCGGTGTGTAGCCCTCGGGCTTCGCGATGTTAGCTTGACCGCCATAGTCGGCAAACCAGCTGTCACCGTAGTGTTTGCGATTTTGGGGCGTCAACGACTCCCAACGCAGCCGGTCCGTACCGATCTCGTCGATAGCGACATTGATTTCAGGATAATAGGCGTTCGCTCCGTATGTTCCGTGACAACTTGTGCAGTGCGCGACGAAGACCGCTTCACCTTTCTTGGCCAAGGATGCGTCTAATGCCAGCGGGTAGCGAGGTGGCTTGACGGAGGAGATGAATTCGTAGACGTCTTTAAAATCGGCGGCCCATTCTCGAAATCGATCTGGGCCGTTTTGACGTACCAGCATGAACTGCATCAGGCCTTTGTGCCCTTTTTCAGCAAAGCCATCGGCATACATGTGGGTCTTGCGAGCAAAGTGCCACCAAGCCGGAGCATCCATGTCGTGATGCGTCATCGAAGGCGGTGCTCGATTCACCACGTTGAGGTCCTTGTCGCGAAAATTCATCAGCGCGACGCCGAACATTACCGCGTTACTAGAACCAACAGTCGATCCAAGCGGCATGAAAACCGATCCGACGTCCATGTGGGTCAGCGGGATTTTTTCTTTAAGCTTGATCCTTCGCACCGACTCGGTGAACGATTCCAATGCGTAAGTCGTATTGGGGGCTCCGGGAAAGGTTGTGCCGTACGTGTCACCGCCATGGCAAGCAAAGCAGTTCATGACAAACTGACCGTCCTTGGTGGCGACGTACTGCAGCGGCTTGTTCGGATCGTCATGGCGTGGAGCAATACCGAACGCTCGCCAAGTCGCCAGGCGTCGTGAGACGATTTCCGCGTCTGGAAACGGAACGTCTAGCCCTTGCTCGTCGAGCACACGTAGAACTTGCTCGTTGAAATCCGCAGGTAGATAAACTTTTTCCGTTAAGAATTGATAGCCGCGTCGAGCTTGCGGGGACATTTCGCGAAACATCTGCTGTACGTGTCGCTGGAGACTGGCTTGAATCTGACGTGCGTCGTCGTCTTGCGATGAAGTCTGTGGGGTGACTCGAGCAATCTCTGGGAACGGTTCCGCGGCTACGAGTCGACTCGCAAGGCAGGCAAGGAATATTACGAGTTTGGCGATGATGGCCTGAGAATCAGATCGTAGAGCAAACACTTTAAGGCACCCATTGGGAAAATACGGTTCAGCAACAGTATTGTAGCCGGAAGTCGAATCGTAAATTAACAGCCAGGCGGGAAGCCCAGGGCATTGACGCCAGCAACTTGTTCTCAGGCTCTGCTTGGGCTGTGCCACAAATAGCAGTTCAATAAGAATTGCTCATGCGAGTTCTGTTCGAGTTAACCCCCAGTCGGCTTGGACGCTTTCCCACTTTCGGGCATTGTTTTTCTGGCCCCCGACGAGCTTGGAGGCTGCCTCGTTTTGCGTAGGCCGGAACAAGTCGCTAGCAAACTTGGATGTTGAATAAAACGTTGGCGACGCCGTTCCGGCAAAACCGAGGTTTCCGATTGCCGGAACCGCGCAGTCTATCTTTCTCAAATTGACGAAAGCAATTAGCTGCTTGTTCCGGCCTACGGTAGATTGCCGGAACGGCGCAGACTATCTTTCTCAAATTGACGAAAGCAATTAGCTGCTTGTTCCGGCCTACGGTAAGCTCGAAAGCGAGACGGCCTCTAAGGCCGCTGGGATCTTCGGAGCTTCGATGTCAGTTTTAGCTGTCCCCTTTGCTTCCGATTGGACGAGCCCGTCGGGGGAAAGCCGATTGGATCGCATTCAAATTGCAGACTCAGCGGCTTTCGAGTTTCCAAACTTGAACTCCGCCTCCGAAAAAGACGGGAGCAACCTTCCACTCCCTTTTTTCGAGCGACGAGGAATTCAAACCAGCTTCTAGCCCAGATACACTTCGGCTACGGGCAATCATCCATCCGGTATCACCTGCGGATTGAGCCGTTTTAGGGATGATTTCCGACGGCCAATTCGAACGGTCGTTTGGCAATATGCAGATCGATTCCGAGTTAAAAACCGGATACATGCTATCCAGTGCATACCGCAAATAGCTATCATCGATCGTCGAATCGATTTTGGATCCCTTCGTTTCAACAAGCATGGGAGCAAGAAAAATGGGATCGTCGAATCGACGATGTTCATTGAGATATCC
>JANPLJ010000881.1:0-6893 GCA_031426475.1 Pirellulaceae bacterium
TGCCACCCACATACTCATCCGCCAAGAATTTCAAAGCGTGGGATAAAGAGCTCAAGGAGCATTTGTTTCGTAATCATCAGGTTACGATCTTTTCCAGCAAAGCATTGAAACGGAACAGCAAACCGGGGCAACCAGAAGACGAAGCTCGCATCGAACTCTCGCAGGCAGCGCGCGAGGCCAGGGATTTAGCTGTCGGCAAACTCAAGGAGAAGACCGCTGAGAAATTGAAGTCTCTGCAGTCGAAAATCGCGACCGCTGAACAACGTCTTGCGAAAGAAAAAGCCGAAGAGAAATCGAAATGGATGAATTCGATGCTGAATGTTGCAACCTCGGTTCTCGGAGCCGTCATGGGGAACAAGATCGCATCCAAAACCAACATGACTCAAATGGCATCCGCTGCAAAGAAGATCGGTCAAGCCACAGGTGCCCGGGGTGACGTCGCTCAAGCCGAAGAAACGCTTCAAGAGATTCTTGAGATGAAGCAACAAATGGAAACCGAATGCCAAGCAGAGGTCGATCGCATCAGTGAAGAATTCAGCGCTGAGAACTTGGCGCTCGAACCGATTGAAATCCCGGCTCGAAAAACAGATACGCGCGTTAAACTACTCGCATTAGCTTGGGTACCATGGCAAATCGACAGCGACGGTATCGCAACACCGCTCGTGGATTTGCCAGAAACCTACGTCCGAAAGCAATAAGCGGGAGAGGGATGAAGACATAACCGGGAACGACGTATCCGTGAGGACGACGTAGCTGGCAGGGCGACATAACTGGGAGTGCGACGCCTTTTTATACAACACAAGTCAATTGGTATCTCCTACGTTCTGCGCGACGGGTATTTAGCACTTGATTCGCGAATAAGAATTCTGCCGGGCTCATCAGTCCCAACGGGACGGCGCTATGCTAGCCCAGGGTGGAGCGCAAAGGCGAAGCCTTGAAGCGTAACCCTGGGTCGCGATGGCGCGGCGGATGTGAAGTCCCAACGGGACGGCCCTAGATTCGGCATCCTTCGTTAGGGCCGCCCCATTCGGGGCTATTGCTAGAGGTTGGTTGGTTCCCAGGGTTGCGCTTTGCCGCGTTGCGGCTTCGCTCCACCCTGGGCTGACATAGTACCGTCCCGTTGGGACTGAGGAAATCAACGTCGTGCGCTTCAACGACAGCGAATTGCTTCAACAAAACTTGTGGGGTACAAAGAGGTGCGACGCTCCTGCGGAGCTGGGTGGAAACGCATATTTAACGTGACTTTCCTTCCCAATGGTGGCCCAGAGTTCGAACGTGCTTCTCTGCAGGAGCCTCGATCTCCCAATGTTTTTAGGCGATTGTGCTTGTCCTGCAATTCAAAAGTAATTACTTCGCTTCGCTGGCCACGAGCTTGTAGATGGCATAATGACCGCCATCGGGATACTGGTACGATTTAGTGTCAATCGTAAGTACACCGCTGACCGTCATCACTCGCAAATTGAAGTCGGTGGTTTTGCCTTCTTCCATATCGATCATGATGCAGTCGTAAATTGCGGCACCTGGACCGAAGCAGCACTCTTGGTTGTCGCGTACCAACACGAATTGCTTGATGCCTTTGGTTTGAAATACCGACGACGGCAACATGAATCCACGGATGCGAACCTTCTTTCCGTTCAATTTTCGAATTTCGTCGGTAAGCATCGACTCTTCGAAAAGCCCATCCTTCTCGATGTCAAATTTGAGATCATCAAAGGTAAGCTCACCGCGAAGTTTGGCTTGTTCGCGTGCTCGTTTTTCTTGGGCCGCCGTAGCTTCATCCACCACAGGCGGAGCCTTTGTTGGTGATCGAGCAATACGTTGTTTGTCGGTGATCGCTTTTGCTTCCGAAAGCTTCGGAGTCGATACTGCCCGATTCGCATCTCTCGAATCTGTCTGGGATTCCGCTTTCTCAACGAACAATCCATTGATGAGACTCAGACCAAATGCGATCAGAACGACAAGACAACCCAACGCCAATCGAATTCCGAATCGGTTAAACCATTTGATGTGTTCGTTCATCGCCGTGGCTCATTCGAGGTGCTAACTTGGAAACCGCGTCATTTTCTTATCAACCGTGTCATTTTCTTATCCACCATGGACGCATCTTGGCTGGGGCCCGCTTCGCGGAGCGCCGAGATGAGTCCGGCTTTGGTCAACTGATCTCGAAGCACGATAGGCTCGTCTTGCTTTCCAGCAGGGTAGATTGCAAGAACCGGAATCGATGCGCTCTTGAGTTCATGTAGTTTCTGTTTTACTTCGGCCGAACGGTCTGTCCAGTCAGCCAACATTGGAACAACATTTTGCTCTTCGATGACTTCTGCGATCTCGGGCGTTTCGATGACTGCCCACAGGTTTAGCTTGCAATTCGCGCACCATTGGGCGGTGAAATCAATCATGACGGTCTTGCCTTCGGATTGAAGCCTTGCAAGTTCGGTTGGGGAATAAGGGACCCATTCGATGATGTTCTTGTGCGGGCCGAGATAATGAAGCGAGCCCCAGACCGCCAACACGGACATCGCGATCGCTGCTCCCCAATGACGGGCTTTCTGACTGAATTCAGACCAGACGGGGACTTTTCCGATCCACCAGCAAGCCATCCAGACAAAAATCAGACTCGTCACGACCGCGATTCGGTGATCGTTTGAAAACTGCGTGACAAACCAGACGACTGAAAGCAACATCGGAAAAGCAAGGACCTCTTTGAGCGTTTGCATCCACGGGCCAGGCTTCGGTAGGAAACCGATTGCTTCAGGCCAACATGCGATCACGATGTACGGCAAACTCATCCCCAACCCGACGCCGAAATACATCGCCAAAATCACCCAGGCTGGCTGGTCGATCGAGACAGAAAAAACAGCTCCTAAGCCAGGAGCAGCACAAGGCGTAGCTAGAACGGTGGTCAGGATCCCTTTGAAATACGCGCCGGTCGCTCCTTCTTTTCGCATGAGCTCGGATGACTGTTGGCTCGTTGCAAAACCTGGAATGGGAATCTCCCAAACGCCGAGGAAGCTCAACGCCATCGCGAACATCAATATTGTCAGCCCCAATCGCAGGCCAAAGTTCCCGAATTGCTCTCCCCAACCGAAGCCTTGGCCGGTCACCGCTCGAAAGCCTATCGTCAGAGAAGCAAGCGTTAAAAAGACACTCAAAATCCCAGCGATGTACCAGATGTTCAAGATCGTGACGCTTGAGCCACTTTGTTTCCCTTCGTTCACAAAGCTCATGACCTTCAATCCGATAACCGGCAGGACGCAGGGCATCAAATTCAAGATAAAGCCACCGAGCAGTGCGAGCGAGAATTTGCTGAGCAACTGCGGCAGACTGAGCACCGAAGCCAAAGGCGCGCTACCAACTCCATCGGTCAATCTCTTATCGATCCAAGTTAGTCTCGAAGGCAGCTCGACGACTTTTGAGAACGGCACGCTTTGAATTGCCAACTGTCGGACCGACGTCGTCTCGTTCTGAAGGCTAACTTCCAACTCACCCGTGAATCGAAGCCCTAGTGGCTCTTCGCAGCTATCGTCGGTGCACGCTTGATAGCCAACAAAACCTTCGATCGGATAGATTCCTTCAACGCTTTGTGAAGGTATCTGGATCGGGATTCGCCAGGCAACCTTGGCGTCATGGTAGGTGACCGATAGTGTACCGGGAATTAACTCTTTGGTGATTGCTGGTGAACTCGGCTCCGGTTCACCGGCCGTTAGCGAACTCTTTTTTGACAAGACAATGATCGTGCTCGATTCGGCATTTTCGTCGTTTGGACGAACCGCATAGAGATGAAAGCCGTCATCTGCGATCGACGACAAAACGATGTCGATATTCTCACCTGGCTTCGCAACGCCCTTCGAAAGAGTCGCAACCCAACTGACTTTTGCTTTCGGATCGCGGAACGCCTTACCGTCCGATACAGGTTTAGCAACTTCATAGAAGCTCCCAAAGTCTGCTTCGACCACTTCGTCGTCGATCGGAATGCAAGCATTCTTGCAAACCTGGCCCGAGACGGTCAGTTGAAGTGGACCGGCACCTTCTTCAACAGGTTTCGAAAATGAGACGGGAGCGGTCCAGGACACCTGGTCAAAATGCTTCTCGACGCGAAGTCCTTCGAACCCCAGTTCGTTGGTCGATGCCTTCGGTTCGCTGTCGGGCACGAATGGGCCTTCCAGCTTCACCCCTTCACTTACAATTGCGATCTTGGTCGCGAGCGGTCCACCTTTGGGTTGGGTTACCGAGTAGATCGAATAGTCTGGATCAAGCGTCACCATAACGTGGACACGCCCTCGCATACCACCCGTTTCTGCTTCGTATAGAGCGCTAAGCTTATACGGATTCGCAGAGCTATCACCAAAACCACCGAACCCGCCTAAACTGCTCCCAAAACTGGCTTTATCCTTCCCCAAAGCGGAACCAAGCGATGGCTTTCCTCCTTGTGCGAATAGATCGGCGACATTGATAACAAGTAGAAAGCTTGCGAGTGCTAGGTACCATTGCCAAGCCGATCGGCTCGCTCGACTGAATTCAACGTTCATTCGTAAGCTATTCCTTTTGCGAAAGCCCCTTCCACACTGTTCCTATATTACCAAATCAAGGCAGTACGGGTTCCCAACTTCTGATGCGACGATCAAGAATATCGAGCGGCATACCGCCGTTCCTGAGTATTTCGTCGTGAAAGGCCGCTAAAGTGAAACGATTGCCCAAACGCCTCTCACAATCCTTTCGCAACTCCGAAATTTTGAGCTGGCCTATTTTATAACTCAGGGCTTGGCCAGGATACGCCATATACCGCTCGATTTCGGCGATCGTGCCTTCTTCGGATAAGGGCTCATTGGCCATCATAAACTCGATGGCCCGCTCGCGCGTCCAACCCTTCCAGTGCAAGCCAACATCGACGACCAATCGAATGGCTCGGTGCATTTCATCTCCCAAAGCCCCAATTCGTTGCTTAGGATCGGTGTACAAACCAAGTTCTTGGCCAATCGATTCACAGTAAAGTGCCCACCCTTCGCCGTACGCTCCGTACCAAAGGAATCTCGCAAATTTAGGAAGCGACTCATTCTCTTGCTGCAGCGAAATTTGATAATGGTGGCCTGGGAGCGCTTCGTGCAAAAAGAGCGATTCCATGCCACTGGTAATATTGAATTCCTTGGCATCTGGAATCGGAACATAGAAAACGCCCGGCCGCGATCCATCCGCCGTGCCCGGCATATATTCGGCGCTGGCCGTCTTTTCTCGAAACGATTCCGTTCGGCGGATTTCGAAGGGCGTCTTCGGACGATTCAAAAACGCTTCATTCAGTCGAGGCTCCAACTTGGCTTTGATGGTGCCGAAAAATTCGATCACGCTTTCGGGTGATGCAAACGGTTTGTATTGTGGATCCGTCCTTAAATCTTCGAAGAACTCTTGCAGATCGCCTTCAAACCGCATCTGCTGGCGTACCAATTCCATTTCGCGGCGAATACGAGCAACCTCGCTTTCGCCCATTGCGAAGATCTCGTCAGGCGTCAATGAGGTCGTTGTCCAGTAGCGAACACAGTATCGATAATATTCCTTACCACCAGGCAACGCATCGAGCCCGGACGTTTCGCGTGTCTTCGACATATATTCGTCGCGAAGAAACTCACCTAGCCTTCGATAGGATGGAATCGCGTGTTCCACAATCGCTTTCGCATAGAGATCGGTCAGTCGTTTCCGGTCGGACTCTGAGAACGAACTCGGTATCTGCTCAATCGGCTTGAAGAACAAGCTTTGTTTGGGATCATCCGCAACAATCGTTTTATCTAGTAACTGAGCTACTATGCGTTCGACCAGAATCTTTGGTAACACATAGCTATCAGCCATTCCTTCGCGGAATCGATCGATCGCCGCTCGCGACCACACCGAAAACGCTTCGACTCGCTTGAGCCAGTCGTCGTAGTCTTTCACTGATTTGAAAGGATGGGTCCCAGCACCGCTTCCCATCTGAGCAAAAGTCAACGGAAGGCCGTCGAACTGCGTGAACGGGATGCGCTCTGCCTTGAAGGAGAACGCGGCAAGTCTTAGATCCAGTTCGTACTTCAATATCTCCACAGAAAGTCGGTGTGTACCATAGACCGCAGTGGAATCGATGGCTTCGAGACGTTGAAGGATTTGTTGATAGAACTGTTTTTCTTTCGCTAGAAAGTCTTCCGAAACGTCGATCGATAACTGGTCGTTGTACCGCGAATCTCCGAAGCTAGTCGCCTCGAGTGGAAATAGAATGAGAAACTGTTCGTGATAGTCCGTGAATAGCTGACGTAACCTGGAGTCTTCAGAGCTTTCAGCCATCGCACTCGAAGCAATCATGCCAACCATCAAGCCAAACACGCTCCACGACAGTACGTCAAAACGAATCATGTTGTCCGCTTTCCAAAGTAGGAGCCGGAAGCGTAAGCGACGAATCTTCACTGCAAATCACCCGGCAAACGCAGATTCCATTCCCAGTGAAACACGCGAAATGAGCTATTCTTTGCTTACGCTTCAGGCTCTTGCTTTCACGAGCGATTCGAGTTCTCATCAATCCATTCTCCATCTACTGTTGCGGATCAATCACGATTCTGCTTTTGATCGAATTTGCAATAAAGCATTGCTCATGTGCGTCTTCATGGACGGCCGCGATCGCTTCTGGACTGGGGCTTTCTGGCATTCCCCACTCGACACGAGGCCGCAACGTGATTTGGCTAATCCAAGGAATCTTTCTCGAGTTTTTCGTCATCATTCCAACGGCGTTGTCTTCGTAGCGATTCACCGTCCAACCTTGCTTCGAGGCCAACCAAAGAAATGTAAGCATGTGGCAACTGGATGCCGCCGCAACAAGCGCTTCCTCCGGATCGATCGCTCGTTCGCTAGACCATGGAGCCGGCACAACATGGGGTGACGGT
>JANPLJ010000882.1:0-2446 GCA_031426475.1 Pirellulaceae bacterium
GCGAGCTTGCTGGATCGCAGGCAAAAGCAATCCAGCCAAAATGCCGATGATCGCAATGACCACCAAAAGCTCTACTAACGTAAAACCCTTTCGAAACGATGATTTCATAACAACTCCCTCTAAACAAAAACGAGAACAAAAAAATCCCAACATCGCCAATTGATTCCGAAAAACCAACGGGGCCTATTATCTCGCTAATTGTCCACAAAGAGACCGCAACAATCAATAACAGCGAGTTTAGATTCCAGAAAAGATTCTCTAGCGCCATGTCGAGATTCTGGGGAGCCGAATTCGTCAGAATTCGGACGATGTTTGATAGGCAATGCAAACTGCACTTCCGCCGAAGTCTTACGACATCGGCTACGAGTAGAATCTCTTGATTCCTATACGGCCTGTGAGCAAAATCAACTCCACCTCGCTCAGCGGCCAGAGCAAGCTTTCAAATTTGATTGCGAACGAAACGGGAGTGCGACGCTCCTGCGGAGCCTACGCTAGAATCGAATTTCCCATCTGTTTATCGTTTCCCGAAGATGGCACAGAGCTCGAACGTGCCTCTCGGCAGGAGCCTCGATCTCCCGTTGTTTTACAATAGATGAGTATTGCAGAGATGCTTACAGGGTTGGCTGCCTCCCGAATCGCTTTACGCAACGATGCTCTCGGCAGGCAGTGCCTGCAATTCAGTGGGTTCCCAGGCAGGAGCCTGGGAACCAGATGCTGGCGATTGGCGACATAGTCTAACGACTAAGCACCTGGCATATCCTGAGGCTGCTCGCCGCCGCTTCGTGTTCCCATTGCTCCCCAGGTTCCAAATGGAGATGGAGATGTCCAGTTCGGCGTACGTACTCCACCCAAAAATCCGGGGGCATAGTAATCCGTGGTGTTGGCCGTAGGCGATGGATCGCTGTTGGTTGTATCGATTTCATTCGGTATAAAGCGGACGGCGTTGTCGAACATCACCACATGTGCACCACCAAAATGATAGCTGCCAGCGGTGTAAATCCCATTGCCTTCGCCATTGGCATTTGCAGGATCCGAGCATGACGGCCCATTCGGCCCGATGATCGTACTGAACGCGCTGTAAGCAGGAAGCCCATCGAGCCAGCGAGTACCCCGCCGAGCAAAGATAGGGACCGTTCCGATGTAGGTTCCGGAGCGAGCCTTTGCAGAGCACTGCTTGGGGTCGATAGACGGAACTGTCGTCGTAGGCGTTGTGGTAGGCGGTACCATGGGAACGGACTTAACGATATGTCCTTGCGTTCGAGCCTCTTTCGCCGATGCAATGTTTCCGACCAGTGGCGATGCAGGCGAACCGATCTCTCCAAACATAATTGTGTTGGAGGTTCCGTCTGTACACGCTGCAAGAAGGAACTGTTGTCCCCGACAGAACATGCCTCGTTGCACATCTTGATTGATGTTCGCGTTGTTGACCCCCTGGCATGTATCTCCCGTGTTGAATGCATAATTCAATCGACCGAAGCTTCCGTAGGCTTGCGTCTTACGACCTGGATCCGATGGACATCGAAAGAAACCCACTTGCGATGCCGCCGGGTGAAACTGACCGTTGCCTGGTCCAAAGTACATTGGACTCGGCAAAATCATTTGGCCGTAAGGGCCGTATGTTACGGAGCCGCCTGTTCCGTTCTTCGCCGTGTATCCCGAATCGATTCGAGTAAATAGCGCTTGCTGCTCCATAAATGGCAGCAAACCGACAAGCCCCGAAAAACGCGATTCGACCCCCGCAGTGTTCGTGACCGTTCCCGCGTTTGGATTGCCTACAAATACGCCGCAAACCAGCCCAGGAATCTTCTTGTAACTGTACTCGTAACCAAGAATCGCCACGCCGAACTGCCGGATGTTGCTGCTGCAACTCATTCGACGAGCTGCTTCGCGAGCTTGCTGGATTGCAGGCAATAACAATCCAGCCAAAATGCCGATGATCGCAATGACCACCAAAAGTTCTACTAGCGTAAAACCTTTTCGAAACGATATTTTCATAACGACTCCCTCTAAATAAAAACGGGAACAAAAGAATCGACCTCGCCAATGGATTCCAAAAAACCAAAGGCTTTGAATCTCGCACTAATTGTCGATAAAGCGACCGAAGAAATCAATAACGGCGACTTCAGATTTCCAAAAAGGTTCTTCAGGTATTTTAGCGGGATGGACGTGAGTGGCTTATTCTCCATCGATCGATAAGCGATGGGGGCTTGTCCTGGGCCACCAAAAGTTTGGTATTGCGTCGGTTTCCGTTTTGCGCAAATTTTCATCCCGAAGGGATACTAAGATATTAGCCGGTGGTTGAGCCAAGCGACACCATGGTTGAGCGAAGCGACACCACCGGAAACAATGGGCGAAGGGGGGGCCGATCCTGAAAGGATCGAAGAATCTTCGACCCTTTCAGGGTCGCTCGTGCGTCGTTGAGTATCCGGGGGTGCGCCGCTCTGCG
>JANPLJ010000883.1:0-6707 GCA_031426475.1 Pirellulaceae bacterium
CCCCCAATATTCCACCGAGCTATTCCCCCTCCCCACCCACATAAACCACATCGGCGTCGTCTCCACCCAATCCACCTCCCAACCATCCAACGACTCCAGGATGCTTGAAGTTTTTGAGCAGTTCGGTTTGTTCTGCAAAGCTTTGCTTGGCTTCCGGCGTCATCCCCATCGGCATTGAAAAGACACGTACCGCGACTTGCGTTTTTTGCTGAATGTGCACCGCGCGGAAGACGGAGCTCTTGGGATTTCCCAAAGGGCTTTCCAACGCAAGTGGACCTATTCGCGAACGAGGCATGATGGCAAGAAGCGTCCTAATGGCGAAAATCCTCGAAACATCTCAGATATTCCATAGTAGCCGAAGTTGCCAAACTTCGGAGGAATTGCCAAAGACTTTTGTCTTACGAGCTTCCTCCAAATTCTGACGAATTCGGCTACCCGGATCGATTGCGATTCGAAGCCGCTTCCAATCGTTTCTCGGCCCAGGGCACGAGTTGTTCGCGAAAGATCTTCGAATTATGACGAATATCAGTTGGTAGTCGCTTGGGAAAGACTCGAAACTCGTGAATGGAAGACGTTGCAGAATTTGCAGCCGCTAACTGTTGGAGCTCAACGAGCAAGGCCTGCTCGGCTTTTGTTCCAGCGGCAGGTCGTTTGTTGGGCCACGGCTCGACGATCGCTATCGGAAGCTGTTCATCCGAAGCGCCGATTCCCACAAGCGCCGTTCGATAAACAGACGGATGTGTATTGATGATCGCTTCGCACGGTTCCGTGAAAAGCGTTCCGTTCGAACTTCGGACACGATGCGATTTTCGCCCGCAGTACCAAAATCGGTCTCGGTTATCCAAGTATCCGACGTCGCCCATACGATGCCAAACTCGCTGACCATCGTGGACTTTGTGCAATGCATTCTGGTCGCGCCGCGTGACGTATTCCAGTGAGACAACCGGACCTGAAACCATCAGCTCGCCGATCTCGCCTTGACGGCACTCGCGAACTTGTTCGACGTCTTGAATCGGCCCATCATCGATTCCAATCACTCGCCATTCGATTTCCGAGAACCGAATGCCCACACACGTCCCTCGACCTTTCTCAGCCATCGCCGCAGTCTCGTCCAGCACTTGCCTCGATTCGATCGACGCAATCGGCAAGGCTTCGGTCGCTCCGTACGGCGTATGCATTTCACCCTCCTCGTGCATCGCGGCTCGCATCCAACGCAAAATACGAGGCGATACTGGCGCACCGGCCGATAGGATCCGCTTGAGACTAATAACTTTTCTACCTCTGGCTTGGCAATGATTGCCAACCGCCGTCCATAAGGCGGGCGATCCGAAGGATTGGCTGATCGACCATTGATCGATTGCATCCAGCAATCGACGAGGATCGACGTCGGCTGGTCGAATTGGATTCATATCGGGTAAGATCGTCGTCGTACCCATCACCGCATTGAACAAACCGAACAAAGGAAAGCAGCTTAGGTCGACGCCTCCTTCTGTAATCGCGTAGCGTTGGACCAATTGATGTATTTGATGGTTGAAGGTGCCATGGCTATACAAAACACCTTTGGGAGGCCCCGTCGATCCGGTGGTGAAAATGACGGCAGCCGGATCGCTATTCGACCGATCGATCGGAAGATAATCGTTTGGCGATGATTGTTCCAATTGCTCCAACGTTGGTGCCGGACAACATCCGTATCGTCGACCAACCGTAACGTTCAGTCGAGCTCGCGGGAATTCTTTTGCGAACCACCAACGGATCGCATGAACTTGTGGTATCGCGACAAAGCCATCGGGTTCGGCAGCCGACAGACATTTCAAAAGATTCTTGCGTCCCATGCCGGGATCGATCAGCACAAGCGTTACGCCCGCTTTCAACAAAGCGAAAACAAGCGTGATGAAATCTTCACCGAATCGAACCAGCAGGGCGATGCGTTGCCCCGGCCCCATGCCCATCGCTTGAAGCCCAGCGGCAATCGATGAGGAGCGTCGGTCAAGATCGCGAAACGAAATCGTCCTGTAAGTGCGATTCGTCCCTTGTCGATGGGAGCCTTGGGGGCTCGCAATGGCGATCTGATCCGGTGCATTGGCCGCATAAAGGGATAGTTTGCGTCCAACATTGAAGTCCATACAAATGCTCGCCAATTGCCGTTCGGAAAAACAAGTGCCTCAAGCGTAAGCGAAGGACCAACATGCGTCGCATGATCCTTTGTGGATCAAAGACAACAGGGTTGCGATTTGTTCGTTGCGAGTTCTTGTTCGTTGTGAATTCGTCGCTTACGCTTCCGGCTCTTGTTTCGTTTTAGTGGATTCGATTCGCGTCATTCCCAAGAACCTACCGGTTGATCAGGCGGAAGCTTCGGCGTGGTCTGAATCGTAAACAACCATCCGATGGCGATAATCAATATTTGACTAAACACAAAATAAGTCAAAATCATGAGAACACCCGACGTAAATCCGTAGCTATGTAGCCCAATCCCAAGTTGGTTCGTTCCAAACCATGACCACGCAGTAACGATGTTGCCACCGATCGCTAGGAGAGCAAATCCGCGTTCGCGCACAAGTTTGTCCCATCGAGCGTGCAGCACAATCGCGTTCCAAAGCACAATCATCAACGCGCCGTTTTCCTTTGGATCCCAACCCCAAAATCGCCCCCAAGAATCGTCCGCCCAAAGACCGCCGAGGACGGTTCCGATGAGACTGAAGAAGGTTGCGAAACAGATCGTTCCGTACGTGATGCGATGTAGGATTCGTTGCATTTCGACCGCTTTGGCATTGGAACGATCACCGGAAAGCTCGTTGCGATGGATCGCGCGATGCGTGATCGCACCGATGGCGAGGCCACCGGCAACAAACGTGGCTAGATATCCAGCCGTGATGCATTGCACATGGGTCGTCAGCCAAAATTGAGTATCGAGAACAGCTTGCAGAACCGGCATCGTATCGCTGGTATCGAGTCCGTAAGCGACGAGCAAACTTGTACTACCGATAATCGTGCCGACCAGGAGCCCAATTCGAATCGGAAAGAGTATTTCCAGTATCAACCCAAATAAGACCGCCCCACAGCCGATGTAAACAGCTGATGAATACAGATTGATGACCGGAGCTCGACCGGTGATATAGACACGGGCAATGATCGCTGCCAAGTGAACTACGAACACCGTCGCGGCAATCCAAAACGCAGTCCGACGCAATGATTGTGGCGCAACGATCATGCTAATGAAGGCGAGCACGCTTGCGATCAGATAGAATGCGATACACCCATTGAAGGCGCCGAACCGATTGTACCAAGCTTCGAATTCGGCTTTCGGCATCGCGCTGCTTGCGACGGGTAAGTCGTTAAGTGCGGTGCGATAGGTCTTCATTGCTTTGTTAAACGCAGCGGCGTCTCGACTGCGAACCGAATCGACAACGTCGAGAAGTGGCATGACGGCTTTACTAACGTCGGCACTTCCGACATTCATAACGCGCGAAGCAAAGGCAGTAAACAACGCTGGACGCAGAGCTCGCCAACGGTTGGAGACATCGTCAGAAGGCTTTGAGGAGTCTGCTGCTTGTGTTGGTGGAAGCATTCCGGGCGGCTGGCGACTTTCAAGTTCTTGGACTTCCTCCATTTCACGAAATAGCTGCTGAGCGAATGCCTTTTGAGCGGCATCGTCCTTGATGTCCTTTGGGAGTGCTGGTAACTGGCTCGTTGAATAGGACGAACTTAGTACTTGGTAGATCCCGAGTTTTTGATAAAGCTCAAGGAATTTTTGATCGACGAATCGTAGACTCTCTGGATCGGCTTTTCGGCGTTCAACGATCTTTTTCGTATGCTCGTCGAATTCTTTGAGTTTGGGGATGAGTTGATTCAGGCTATATCGATGGCGAGCGGTTTGACCAAAGACTTTTTCACGCGCTCCAATCGTGCCGCCGCTATCCTTGGCTTCCAAGCCAAACATATCGAGAACTTCCTTGGCATCGATTCGAAATGCCTTTGCATCCATGACCCAAGGATCGTTCGCGATCACGCTGTAGAACCACTCGGTAGCCGAGTACTTCGTGTCTTTCTTTTCCGAACCAGCTTCTGCTCTTACGAGCGTTGACGAACGACCAGACAGCGCTTGAAGGATGTTTCGAGCCACCGAATCGAGCGGCTTGATTCGCCCTTCATGCTGCATTGGCAACGAACCTGCGGAGTACCAATCGAATGTCTTGTCGTCTGATTGAGGAAGACGCGCAGACCACGCGAACATACCTCCAACGACGCCTACCACGATCAACGGGAGCAACCATCCTTGGGTACCTCGTCGTGCTGATCGAGCGGACTCCCAGAAGTCTTCCGAATCAACGAGCATCGCGGTCGATTTATCTACTGCAGTTTTCGTGTTTTTCGAAGAACCAGAAGACTTGCTAGGCTTCCCGTCGGACGCACTAGAAAACCGTCGCTCGCGATCGAACCGCGAGGCAAATCGTCCAAACGTGCCGCCGAAATGGGCGAGCATTCCCAACGCAGCGAAAGCGCAAGAGATATAGGGCATCAGCCAGCCAGCATTGCGGACAACTTGGAGTCCCGTCGTGTCGATCCCGGCTATTTCTTTTGGAGTGAACTCACTTTGATAAAACGTCTCGCCTCGATATCGCATCGGATTATTCATCCAGATACGACCATCCAACGAGTCTTTACCGTCCTTGTCGGCAAAGGTAACGTACGATGAGAAATCACGAACAGTACTGCTGCCCGTATAGTCAACTCGCTGAACATCTTTGAGCGTAATGTCATAGTCTTTGTATGATCTGCGAAGTCGCAACGCCAATTGATAAGTCGTTCCATCGCTTTCCACTTTCTCTTGGAGATTGCTCCGTTGCCCCATCAGGACCTGGCGAGCATCGTTGAGTTGGATCGCGAGCAAATAGGTGCCGAGTGACTTCGTGCCGTCGTGACTAAACACTTCGATGTACGATGCAGGATAATTGAGCTTGCTTTTCGCGCCGCCTGATTTGACGACCGGAGAAGCCATAAATTGCAGTCCATAGCCATGGGTTGCGAGATTGGGCTTTGCATCGGAATTTTTGCTTGGATCAGAAAGAGTCGCGTTCTCGAAATATTGCTTGACCAAAAACTGAAACGGGATTTCAGGAGCAGAGATTTTTTTGCCGGTCCGCAACGATTGGTAAAGCAGATCTTGATCGATCGCGATCACACGATCTTTCGTTGGATCGGAGGCGTCGATCACGGCCAACTCATGCTCGTCGATCCGCAAAGCCATACTCGTTTTCTCTCCATCAGACAGTGTGATCCGTTCTTCGATCTGACGATCTCCAAAAACGAACTGGCCCAGCATGAGCATGCCGATCGAGAGATGGATCAAGACATTTCCGCCCCGTCGACCAAAAAGAAGGATCAATCCAACGAGCAAAATACCGCCGGCTATCAAGCTCTTGCCCATTTGCCAAACAATTCGAAGACCTGGGTCGGGAATACGAAGCGCCTCGGGGTAAATCGCGACGGCAATCGACCAAGCTGCCAAGAGAATCGCTAGAACTGCAACGGTTGATTTGCCGAGCGTCGTTTGAAACTGATTGAACACGAGCCAAGCAAACGACCCCAAAGTCGACAGCCAGATGGTCCATTGGCATATCTTCCAAAGCACATCGTACGAAAAAGGAGGTTCGCCTTGCAGGCCATCCTCAGCGTGAGCTCCCAGGATAACGACCGCCGTGATCGTGGCACCCACCAAGCAAAAAGCTAATCCGGCAACAAGCTTGCCTCCTTTGGCAGTCATGTGAAAACGCGTTAGCTTGGCTGCGATCAAATTGATCAGCAACACCAGACCGATCGTTGCTCCCCCCGGAAACGGAATCGAATACGGGAAACGACCAAAGTCTTCAGCGGGCCAAATCGTAACGGGCTTAAAAACGTCCAGTGGCACATTCGCAATCCACGAATTGAAGTAGTCGCGTTTGACATCGACGATCGTCTCTTCGTCTTGTGCCAACGTCCCTACCAAAAGAATCAAGATCGCCAAAAACAATCCCCACACAGTGATCCGAAGCGAACCGAGCGCGCGTAACACGGACCAGGCGACGCGGTTGATGTCGGTGACGTTGGCGGTCTCGCCTGCAAGCCCTGAAATCGGATTGGAGAGAGTT
This sequence comes from Pirellulaceae bacterium, assembly GCA_031426475.1. GTDB lineage: Bacteria > Planctomycetota > Planctomycetia > Pirellulales > Pirellulaceae > JAIYDQ01. The sequence goes on from JANPLJ010000883.1 coordinate 6,129, forward strand.
CCACTAGCCATTTTGAGTTACCTTGCTTAAGAACATTACCACTCTAAGGATGAAACGAATTCGATGAACTTATCTCGATTCTCTTGAGCTAACTGGGCGCTCCCTGTCAGCTTAACAAACAGACTCGAATCGCCTTGCCCTGACGGCAAGATCGCGGCCAACATGGCTGGCTGTTTGTCGCCCTCGGGACCGAGCAGCGAATAAAGTTGGCCTTCGATCCCTTTTGACGATTGGACGTTGATTGCGTTTTCAATCGCTTGGTTCGCGGACGCTTTATTGACGTCCGCTTCGCCGTCCGGGTTCAATTGTCCCTGCCATCGCTCGACGTTCGATGAGTGATCACCTCTCGCAAAAACAACGGTGACTTCGCCCTTGGATGCTTCGTTTTCGATGGAAAACGAAGCGGCTCGTATTCCTGACGGACCCTGGTCACTCCAGCCCTCTGGCAACTTGTACTGAACCGCTGACTTATCTGGCGAACTGGCTTTCATGCTTGGTGGTGCTGAAGCGGACGTCGCTCCCATTCCCCTGGGAGGTTGACGACTGGACGAAACCCCGGTCAAGTCAAGCAAATAGGCT
>JANPLJ010000884.1:0-2760 GCA_031426475.1 Pirellulaceae bacterium
CAATGTATTATGCGAAACACATGCCGCGTGGCCGTAAAATGGTTCAAAGATTCGATTGCGTTCAGAAATCGTCCAGAACTGCCGCCACGAGTACGAAGAAGCGATTGACGAATGTGCCATTCGTGCGCACTTATCGGACCATCCTGCCGCACATAGAGCAGATAAGCACACTCGTGACCATGGTCTACGTAGCCGATGTCGTAAGACTTCGGAAGAAGCGAAGAAGACAAAGGCTATCGAGCTTCGTTCGAATTCTGACGAATTCGGCTACCAAAAAAATCTAATCGCGACGAAGCGTTTGGGCTCATCCAGCAAAGCCGTCGCAACGAGGGAACAGCGTTTGCACTCTCGTACTCGTGGATTCCGTACTCGCTATTTTCTAGGAGCACACGCCGTGAACGTATTACTCGCAATGGATGGATCGGCCCCTTCGATGGAGGCGGCTCAGTTCTTCTGTCGATTGCCGCACAAGGACCGACTCGACGTGACCGTGTTGACAGCCGTAGGGCTTCCAGACATTCCGCTCACCGCGTCGACGGATCTTTGGTATTCAAGATACGTTGACGGTCAAAAGCAGTTTTGCGATAAAACCTATGCCAGGGTCGAGGAATTGTTCGACGGTTCTAACTCAAGCCTCCGGCATATGTCGAAGCAAGGTCACGTCGGTCATTCGATCGTCGCGGCGGCGGAAGAGATCAAGGCGGATCTGATCGTAGTCGGTTCGAAAGGCCACACGGGCCTCGATCGAATTCTTCTTGGTAGTGTTTCAGACTATGTTGCAAACCACGCAACGGTTTCGGTCTTGGTCGTCCGACCGCAGTCTTCTCCGCGTCGGAAAGACGCGCGGCTCAAGGTTACGATCGCATATGACGACTCTTCCTATTCGAAGGAAGCGGTCCGACAGTTCAGCGAATTTACGTGGGTTAAGAACGCCGAAGTCAACGTGCTATCGGTAGTTCCGATGCATCGTATTCTTCAACATGGATTGCTACCCACGGCATTCGAGAGAAATGACGAAGTGATTCGTGACGTCACGCACGCAACCGAGCTGGCCGCCGTCGAACTTCGGAAGCAGCATGCTCATACAACAGCGACGGTTGTCGAAGCGGAGCACGTCGGCGAACGGATTGTTGCTACCACCGATTTGACGAAGCCTGATCTCGTTGTGCTTGGCAATCGTGGCCGAAGCGGGATTGCGCGAGTCCTCTTGGGAAGCGTCTCGCAATACGTTCTTCGCCATTCGAACCATTCGGTATGGATTGTACGAAGCGCTTGAAATAGTCGTGTGGCACCAGGAGTTCAAGCGGGCTAGTGCTTCATCCGACTTTAGATTTTGGGTTTCAATTCGTAGCCGAACGTCGTAAGACTTCGGAGGAATCGCAGTAAACATCGCCTTTCGAGCTGCGTCCGAATTCTGACGAATTCGGCTACCAGTTGCGCATCCGTAGCTCCGCTACGCATCTGTATCAAATCGTTCAAGAAGTCGATAGAGGCTTCGGCGTGCGATGCCGAGGGCTCGAGCCGATCTCGCTTTGTTGCCGTTGTTTCGTTTAAGGACTTCCTTGACATGCAACTTCGAAAGAGAACTGAGCTCAATTTCGGAGCCGATGATCGTTGAGCGTTGATTTGAATCAGACTCGTCCACAAGGCTCGGCCTCAAATCCAATCCATTTCTAGGGTGTCGCAGATCGGCTGGTAGATTCTCCAGATGAATCACTTGATCGTCAGCGAGGATCTTTGCGCGTTCCAGGGCGTTGATCAATTGTCGCACATTCCCTGGCCACTTCGATGCACTAAAGAGGTCCATGACGCCTGGACCCAGCTTCCATGGTTTCTCGAGAAAATGATCGACGAGCAGCGGTAGATCTTCTAAGCGGTCGCGAAGCGGTGGTAAATGGATCGAGAGAACGTTCACTCGGTAATAGAGGTCTTCGCGGAAGCGACCGTTGGCGACCTCGACGGCCAAGTCGCGATTGGTAGCGGCAATCAATCGGACTTTGACTTTACGTTCGCGGATCGAACCAATACGACGCATCGATCCGTCTTCCAGGACTCGCAACAATTTTGCCTGGAGCCCTCCGGCCAATTCGCCGAACTCATCGATAAACAGCGTGCCACCGTCAGCAATTTCGAACAATCCTGGCTTAGAATCGTTGGCGCCCGTGAATGCTCCCTTTTCGTAACCGAACAGCTCGCTTTCAAGGAGCGATTCCGGCAATGCTGCACAGTTGATGACGACAAGTGGACGCTCGGCCAATGGGCTTTTCGCATGGATTGCTTTTGCGACAAGCTCTTTGCCTGTCCCGCTTTCGCCCTGAATCAGCGCCGGTTTGTTGCTCGAAGCCACCCGTTCAATCAGTCGCTTCACTTCCAGCATTCCCGGCGACTGACCGATCAGATCGCTTCTGTCGGGCTGTTGAAGCGCCAATCGACGCCGAAGATGTTGGTTCTCGCGTTCAAGTCGCTTCGTCTGATTGACTTTTCGTATGACGTTGTCCAACTCGCTCAGACCAAAAGGTTTGGTCAGGTAGTCGGTCGCCCCTCGCTTCATCGCTTCGACCGCTGACAAAATGCTCCCGTTGCCGGTCAGCATCACAATTTTTAGCTCTGCATCATCGGCAATCAGTCGCCGCAAGAGCTCTAGTCCGTCCATGCCGGGCATGTTTTGGTCGATAACCGCAACATGAAAATGCTGCGTTGCCTGGACTGCTAACGCTTGCTCGGCTGTCGCCGCGGCGACGACCCGAACTGCGACGACGG
>JANPLJ010000885.1:0-6454 GCA_031426475.1 Pirellulaceae bacterium
CGAATCATTGCGCAGATTCCAAGTCTATCGACGAACGAGGCGATTGAATTCATCAACGTCACGTTTAGTGCACCGATCGTCGTAACTTCGTTCTCGGCGGCGGATGTGGTTGTGCGTGGTCCATTGGGAAACATCAACGCCCTGAATGTAACTCGTATCAGCGATACGGAGTATCGAATCCAGTTAGAACGAGCGACCGCGGATGGCAGCTATCAATTGGCGATAGGACCTGCGATCGATGAAATCGGCGGCATCGCCATGGATCAGGATAGCGACGGGACACCGGGCGAATTCGAGGATCGCTACACGAGCACTATCAACTTGGCCGGTGCGGGACCGCAAGTCATCCAAATTTCACCACGCGGCCCGGTGGCAGCGCCCGTATCAACGATCGATATCTCCTTTAGTGAACCGATCAATGCGTCGACATTCACCATCGACGATGTCCGACTGACCGATCCGACCGGGGGCGTTATCGCAATAGCTGCCATCAATGCAGTTAGCCCGACGGTCTATCGAGTCTCGTTCGCAGGGCAACGTACCGAAGGAAACTATACCGTTCGCATCGGCCCCAATATTGCCGACGTGGGTGGAACCCTGATGGATCAGGATCTCGATGGTCAAACGAATGAACCGATCGACGATGTCTTCCAAGGAACATTCCGCGTCGATGCGACCGGACCGCGTGTGGTAGCAGCGATCCCGACGGGTGGAACGAACACTCCGTTTGATACGATTGACCTTACTTTTAGCGAAGCGATCGATCCGACCAGCGTTACTGTGAGCGATATTACCTTGACTGGCCCCGCGGGCCCTATCGAGACAACGCAAGTCGTGGTCATGGAATCCAACAAGGTCCGAGTGCGACTTGCATTGCAAGCGACGCCTGGGACCTATGCTGTCGTTATCGGTCCTGGGGTGAGCGATACCGTTGGCAACCTCATGGATCAAAACCAAAATGGGACTCCTGGCGAAGCGAGCGATGCATTTACGAACACGATCCAGCTGGCTCTGCCTGACTTGATTGTCGATTCCGTGACCCTGCCAGCATCCGTCGTCAATGGCCAGATTTTCGATATTACCTATGTGATCAAGAATACTGGCCTCGGATCAACTTCTTCCTCGTGGACCGATCGAGTCCTGCTGAGCGTCGATGAGATCGTGGGCAATAGCGAAGACGTTTTGCTGTCAAGCTTCGTCGCCACAACACCGTTGTTGAGCAACACAACCGCGTCCCGGACGGTATCTGTGACCACTCCGTTCGGACTGACTGGTCCAGCACGGATCTATGTCCATACCGACCTGAACAACAACGTCGTGGAGTCGGATGAATCGAATAACCGAGTGGAGAGACCGTTGACGATCGGTTTTTCTCGGTCTCCGTCGGACTTGGTGGTCGATGCCATTTCGGTCGGCGGATCCATTGGTCGCGGCAGCTCTTTCGATCTCACGTATCGCGTTCGTAATGACGGTGCGGCGAGAACAGAAGCGATTGCTTGGAACGACGACGTTTATCTGAGTTCGGATTCGATCCTCGACGGCAACGATATTCGTCTCAGCGTGGCAAGTCACGAAGGCAAATTGGACTCGGGCGCAACCTATAGTTCAACCCTCACCCTGACCATGCCGGATAGTGTCGCTCTCGGCACCTACCAACTCATTGTTCGCACCGACGCCAATAACGAAGTGGTTGAACCGGCGGCTGAAAACAACAACACGCTAGCTAGTGCGTCCGTGACCGTTATCGTCGCTCCATTGCCAGATCTTGTTATCGATTCGGTTGCGTTGGCTCCAGATGGCGTTCTTCAATCTGGCGAAGCGTTCATCGTCAACTGGAGCGGTCGCAATGCTGGCAACTTGATTGCCGGAGGTCGCTGGATCGATCGAGTCTACTTGTCGAACGATGCCGTACTTTCTATCGACGACCTACTGATGGGTGATAGCCCGCAACAGCGAATCTTGAACGCGGGGAGCACTTACTCTGGATCATTTGCGGGCAAGTTTCCAGAGGCCATCTCCGGGATTTACTACTTGATTGTCGTTCCCGATGCGACCAATCTTGTTCGCGAAGGCGACGGCGAGTCAACTGGGACGAACGCCAGTGCAGCACTATCGATTACCTCTTTCCCCTATGCCGATCTCACCGTCAAGAATGTTACGGCACCGCCTTTGGTAATCGGCGACCCCGTCGACATCACGGTGACTTGGGATGTAGAGAATGTCGGAACCGGCCCGGGTCGAACTGCTTCTTGGACCGATCGCGTGGTGTTGAGCCGCAATACGACTTTGGGCGATAGCGACGATCTGGTACTCGGCAATTTCGGAAACAGCTCCGTCATGCCTGCTGGTGCCAAGTACAGCCGACGTGAGATTCTACCGCTTCCGATTGCAACCAGTGGTCGATTCACGCTGTTCGTCGTGACGGACGTTAACGATGCCGTATTCGAATTGCCGGGCAATCAAAGCAACGTCGGTTCACCTTCGAATTCCGTCGACGTGACACCTCGATCGTATTCGGATCTGATCGTCGAAGGAGTCACCGTTCCTGCGACGGGACAAGCTGGGGAGGAAATCGCTGTCTCGTGGACTGTAAAGAATCAGGGGCTCGTCGTAACAAACGATGCAACTTGGAATGATCTAGTCTACGTCACTCCCGATCCCACCATGACAACGGGATTGCGTTTGGTCGGCACAGCAACGCATGCTGGCCCCTTGGCGGTTGGCGACAGCTATCTGCAGCGATCGAATATTCGGCTGCCACGCGATATCAGCGGGCCGCTGTTCGTCGTGGTCGTAACGGGTGGTCCCTATGAGTTTATCTACACCAACAATAACGCCACTCGGTCGCCCGATGCAGTCAACGTCACTGCCTTTGTACCGCCGGTGGTCGATTTACGAGGTACGCTGGGACCGCTCCCATCGCGAGTCCTGGATGGTCAACAGCTGTCCGTTTCCTGGACCGTTTTCAATGATGGGCCGGAAAACCTTCCCGATGGTTGGACAGACCGAGTCTACTTGGAATCGACATCGAACCCATCGGTTCGCGTTCAGTTAGCTTCATTTCGCAATCCTGCCGGACTCGCTGCCGGGGCATCGATTGAACGCACCGAGTTTGTCCGATTCCCACGCAATCCGGGCCAGTACCGATTGGTAATCGATATCGATGATGGCAATGCGAATATCGAATCGAACGAGAACAACAATCGCCTTCAAAGCAGCCCGATTACCATCGACGCTCGTCCAAGACCCGATCTGATCGCTCCGACGATTGACGCACCAGCCAGCATTACATCCGGGACAACGATCGACGTACGTTTTACCGTTCGGAATGTTGGCACCGCCGACACGCCCTCGGGTGGTAGTCGCTGGACGGATCAAGTCTGGTTGAGTACAACGGCGAACCCCAACGGTCGATTCCTCTTGCTCACGCAGGTCGCCAATGGATCGGCGCTTTCGTATGTCGGAAGTCCGATTCCAGGCCCCACCGAGTATTCGACGAGCGTATCGGCGTTGATTCCAACCAATCTCTCGGGGAATTTATACGTCGTTGCCATGATCGATGCGACTGGACAAGTCGACGAATCGCCATCTGAAGACAACAACTTCGTCGCCAAGCGAATCGCTATCGATCGAACCGAAGTTCCGCCACCTGATCTGGTCACCGAAAGCGTTACCGCTCCGAGAGACGCTTTCGATCGCAATACGATCACGGTGCGATGGAAGGTCGCGAATCGCGGCGCTGGACCAACCGAACCAGGCTCGTGGACCGACAGCGTTTGGCTTACGCGAGGAAAAGGCCGCCCCAATGCGAATCGCGGTGATATCTTTCTCGGATCCGTTGGTCATAGTGGCGTGCTAACGATCGGACAGAACTACGAAGCGAATGGAACGTTCTCGATTCCCGCCGGAACGCAAGGTGCTTATTTTGTTACCGTCTTTTCCGATAGCAACAGCGCGGTCTATGAAGAAGCTTTTGCTTCGAACATCAATCCCGATGCGCCGAACGATCTGGATGGAAGCAATTTCCGATCAATCCCCATCAACATCCTTTTGTCGCCCCCAGCAGATTTAGTGGTCTCGAATGTGACTGCTCCAACGAGCGCCAAGGGCGGATCGCAAGTCACGCTCAATTGGACCGTCACGAATCGAGGAGCGGTCGTCACCGATCGCGATCGTTGGGCAGACGCCGTTTACCTGTCGAACGACGGAATTCTCGATAACTCCGATACACTCGTCTTTGCTCTTCCGCACGTTGGATTGCTTCAGCCAGAACAAGCCTACTCGCAAGAGGCGACCTTTACGCTCCCGCCATCTGCATCCGGATCGCATTTTATTGTCGCGACGAACGTTGAGCCAAGCATCGCGGCGAATGTCGAAGATCCAGACTTGCTCAGCGAAGTGCGGGCGATCCTACAACGATTTGAAACCGCCGTTGGAAAACCGATTGGGGAAATCAGCCTCCAAGACCTCAAGCGATTCGATCGCGGAACGCTCCTGAGCATTCTAGCCGGCCCGACTCAACAAATTTCGACGGTCTATGAGGGACCGTTTACCGAGAACAATACGTCCTTCGCAATGTCGAACGTCGTCGATCGGGACGTTGATCTTGTCGTGCGAAACGTACGAACCGTCGGAACCGTCGACTCGGGTGATTCGATCCGAGTCCTTTGGGACATGGCCAATCAAGGAACCGATCCATCGTGGCCAGGCACGCGATTCAACTACTACGTCTATGTCTCGAAAGATCCGACGTTCATCGAAAATCGAGCGACGCTGGTTGGATCGACGATCGACAGCGGCGAAGTGATTGCCGTAGGTGGTTCGCGATCGGTAGAACTGCAGGTGAACATGCCGCGAGGAATCGAAGGGCGTTGGTATGCGCATGTGATTGCAAATGCTTTCCTCACGCAATATGGTCTCGCGCGCGGCGGTTGGCCCGCAGCGACTTTCCCGGATTGGCCTTCGTACTTTAGCACCCGAGAATGGGAACGAAACGTACCGAGCGATAGCCCTCGCATCGCTAATAATCTTGCGAGCAGCAGCGCGATCGAGGTCACCTACAAAGAAGCGGACCTTCAAGTCTCTAACTTTACGATCACTCCAGCTACGCCCGAATCCGGTGGACAAGCCATCGCGCGTTGGACAGTCACAAACGCTGGGAATCGTTCCACGGGAGCATCCCGATGGAGCGATGGCGTTTTCCTATCGCAAGACGCGACGCTCGCAACGAGCGACTTGTCACTCGCACAGATATCCCAGAACAGGACGCTTTTGCCTGGGGAAAGTTACTCCGTAGAAACGCCTGTTCAGATCCCAGACAACCTGGGAGGTCCCTTTAAATGGATTCTCTTTGTGGACTCGCCGTTCGGAGTCAGCTATGGCGAAGCTGCCGGTTGGAATCCACCGTATCCCGAAACGGCGAACCGAATCAGTGGTGGCGGCTTTGGAGGAGTTGCCGAGTTTCGTGACGAAGGGAACAACACTTCGATCGTAGACGTTACGATCACCCCTGTGGCACGTCCTAATTTGAGCATTGCCAATCTCCTAAGCGATGAACGAGTGCAAGTTGGACGCGATTTTCGTGTTCGCTATACCGTGCAGAACACCGGAGGCGTGATTCCTCCTCGTCAAATACCGTGGACTGATCAAGTCTATCTATCGCGAGATCGCGTTTTGGATCCCGATAGCGATATCTTCGTCGCCAGTATCGACCAGCGATCAACCATTGCGCCGGGTGCGTCGATCAGCGTCGACCAGCGATTCCGACTTCCGCGCGGTCTCTCCGGTACTTACTATGTTCTCGTTCGTTCGGATGCTCTGCGTGGGGCTTCGATTCCCAAGGGCAACGTCCGTGAATCGAACGAAAACGATAACGATGCGACAACGACCATCCCGCTCTTGATCGAAGTTCCACCACCCAGCGACTTACAGGTTACCGACGTTTCGATTCCGACAACTGGATTGGTAGGGCAATCGATTACGATCACGTGGACGGTTACCAACAGCGGTTCCGTACCGGCTTCCGGTTACTGGGCGGACGCCATTTATCTCTCGGCGAACAACACTTGGGATTTGGGCGATGCGCTGCTCGGGCGATTTGAACCAAAGAGTCAACGAACGCTTGCGCCGGGTGAATCTTACACCGCTTCGATCACATCGACCGAACCCCCTCGACTCGCCGGAGACTATCGAATCTTGGTGCGGGCGGACATCTTTGATGACGTCAGTGAAGGCGAGAATAACCGAAACAATACCGGCCTATCAACGGAGCAGATGCGGATCGACGTTCCGCTTCTGCGAGTTGGTGTTCCGTCGTCAGACACCCTCAGTGCTGGCGGCTGGCGATTGTATCGCGTTGAGGCCCGCGCTGGTCAAACGCTCCAGATAGATTTGTCGGCTGCACAAGGCGCCCACGAGCTCTACGTTCGCCATGAAGGACTGCCGTCTCCGATTG
>JANPLJ010000886.1:0-1558 GCA_031426475.1 Pirellulaceae bacterium
CGAGTGATCAATCGGCTTGCAAAACATTTTCAGGAGATCGCGGTCGATCTTAAGACGACTTCGAGTGGACTGGTACAAGGCGCGCTGTTAACCAGCTTGTCAGACTGTTAACGGAGAACATTCTCTCCGCTTGTTAACTCAGCCTTCCCATTTCGAAGAGGGTTGCGATCGATGAACCACCGAAAAGGTCTCGAACTCATCAAACCGCATGATTTCAAGGAGAATCGCAATTTCAAAAACAGAGAATCTTACGTAAGAGGGTTGCGTACGCGCTCATTGCCGGCGGGATCGAGTCTACCGCGACATCGCCAGCTCCCTGGTCGTCAGGTGCGGCTTGCGCATCGCTGCCCTTCCTCCTGATGAGCAGCATCCATACGGCCATGGAAAGGCGGAGTCAATTGCTGGGGTCATCGCGGCTCTGGCACTGCTGGTCGCCGCCATCGTTATCTCGGTGCAGAGTATCCACGAAATTCTGACTCCTCATCTCGAACAGGAATGATCCACGTTGCAGGTGTTGCTCCTAGCGATTGTTACGAAAGAAATCCTAGCCCCTTTTTTTCCTGAGAACGGGCCAGTTGCTCTAAAGCACTTCATTGCGCGTAGCTGCCTAGCACCATCGTTCGGATGCCGTAACATCCGCGGCAGTCCTTGTGGGTATCACCGTGGCCCTCATCGGCCGAAAAGGCTATGAAAGCGCAGACGAGAGTTAGGGTTGCCGAACCGATCCGTTAACGCGGGGATTCCCGCTAATATTAGGAAGAGATGCTCGTTGCCCTGCATCCAAACTAGGCATGACTTCGACAATCAACGACTCAGGAACTTGAATCGTCGACGCCGTGTAATCGATAATAGCCCCGTGCTCAATCCAAAGATAAGAAGTGAATTCGGCTCGGGCACCGCAGCATTGACCGCTAAAATAGCGAGAACTCGACGCTGTGCATATTCCGTTTCACCAACTAAAGTATGCTAAATGAAACACTATCGAGCCTTGCTTGCCATTCTCACTTCTGCAGTCATTTTACTGTCTGATTCTAAAACGATCCTGCACGGTCAAGGAAAGGCCATCGACATCGGTACGCGACGCGAACTGTTAATCGATCGCTTTCTCATCGAGCAATTTTCTGGCGATGCAGAACTGCGATTGCACAGTCCTCGGCCGCGCGAGGTGGCAATCGTGCATGACGCGGCGTGGGAAGGAAATGGCTCTGGTTTCCATAGCATCTTTCGTGACAAGGATCGATATCGCATCTTTTATAAGGCGTGGAACATCAATCTCAATACCGAGACGAAGCGCATCGAACCAGCGAAGGCCTTTTGTTGTCTAGCTGAAAGTACCGATGGCATCCATTGGCGAAAACCGGAACTAAGTTTGCACGAGTTTGCCGGTTCGAAAGCCAACAACATCGTCATGCCTGACTACAAGACGAAATCGCTCTACGTGAACTCTGGTATTCCCGCAGTCTTTCTCGACGAGAACCCGGTCGCTAGTGGGCAAGCCCGCTACAAGGCGATGTTCCAATGCCTCAAGCCAAAAGGGATGATCCCGTTTGAATCGTCA
>JANPLJ010000887.1:0-2534 GCA_031426475.1 Pirellulaceae bacterium
CATTCTCTCCGCTTGTTAACTCAGCCTTCCCATTTCGAAGAGGGTTGCGATCGATGAACCACCGAAAAGGTCTCGAACTCATCAAACCGCATGATTTCAGGGAGAATCGCAATTTCAAAAACAGAGAATCTTACGTAAGAGGGTTGCGTCCGGGGAGGGTGAAGATGTGCTGATCGAAGGTAATCATGCCAATCACACCGAATCGGCTGGTATTTATATATGCTCTGAAACCTCATGACAGACCTTTCCTACCAAGCGCGTAACGGTTCGTAACAATACGATCAATCAAGCCTGTCAGGGAACCGATGGTAAATGTCGAACGGGACATCCTGGCATTCTCGTTTGGGGACAGGCCGCTCGTTACAACGTCGAGGATACTTTGCTGGAGAACAATGTTATTACTAACCCGTCGACCGATGGCATTCGCATTGGGGAAAACACCAACCGCACGACGGTCAAAGGCTATTCGGAAGCGGCACCGCCAACGAACGACGCGCGGGTTTCCGCGCTCGGCAGTTCGAACAGCGATCGATCCTCGACTTCATCGCCGACGACGCCCGCCAGTTAACGGGCCAACTCGGCGCCACGGACCGACACAAACTCGACGAGTACTTGAACGGTGTTGGCGAAATCGAGAGGCGTTTGGAGAGACTCGAAAATTTCGGTGACTTGCCCGACCCCGGTGTCTCGGCGCCTACGGGTGAACCGTTGAGCTATCGCGAACAAATCCGCCTGATGTGCGACGTGCTCGTGCTCGCGTTTCAAACGGACTCGACTCGCATCGCTTCGTTCATGCTGGCTCACGACGGCAGCAACAGAACGTTCGAGGACGTCGGCGTTCGCGACGGCCATCACTCGCTGTCGCATCATCAGAACGACAAAGAGAAAATCCAAAAACTAGCCAAGATCGATCGTTTTTACGCGGAACAATTGGCATACTTTCTCGGACGTATGCAAAGCGTGAAAGACGTGGACGACCGATCGCTGCTCGACAACTCGATGGTTGTGTATGCAGGCGGATTGTCCGACGGAAATCGCCATAGTCACAGCGACTTGCCGGTGATCGTCGCCGGTCATGCCGGGGGAAGCTTCCAGCCAGGCCGCCATGTAAAAGTCTCGCCGCAACCGATGAGCAATTTGTATGTAACGATGCTCGATACGATGGGTGCTCCGGTGGAGAAATTCGGCGATTCCAACGGTCGCCTCGAGGCTGTTCGCGGCTAGCAGATTTTTGCCCGCTGAAACGACAAATCGCACTCTTCCTTTCATCAGCGCGCTGTTGTTGGGCAAGCCGTATTCGCGAATTGTGGATGCGAAAACCAAAAAGTTACTACATCGCGTCAAGGATGGCGAAGTGATTTTGTGCAAACATCCTTATACTGTGAACATGAATGGCAGCAAATATCTTTTGGGTTGCTCGATGTACTTGCCAACCGAAAGCATGGAATCTTAGTTCCTTGAAATTGCAAAAGCGTTGGCAAAGCCGACTCTCATCGCTTACAATATTGACCAACAGCTCTTGAGGCTACCTGCCCCTGTCTCGAGCTCGCGCGTCCCCGCTGACCTACCTGCCCCAGGTCCCCGGGGTTTTTAACCCGATTATCTATTCTGACTTGTTCGTCGCTATGTCGCAGAAGATCAAGACCGTTTCGGGAGGAGTGCGGCAGAGCTGTGCCGGGAGCGGAACGTTTTCTGACTCAAGATCCGAGTAAGTCCTGGCAACGTAAGAAGTCTCGAAGCTCGACATTTGCTCCTCTGGGAAGTAGCACTGCAGATTGTCACGACATTCTGGACAAACATGCGCGAGTACTCGCCACTCTCTGTCAGCGATCGCTGATAACGAGGCGGTCGCTGTTAACCAGGTTGTCAGACTGTTAACTGAGAACATTCGCGCTCGCTGTTAACTCAGCATTCTCATTTCGAAGAGGGTTGCGACCGAAGAACCACCGAAAAGGTCTCGAACTCATCAAACCGCATGATTTCAAGGAGATGCGTGATTTCAAAAACAGAGAATCTTACGTAGGAGGGTTGCTTCCGGGGAGCTCCTTCGGCCATTCATATGCAGCGAACCCGGCAATCCGTTACAGGGAGAGCATTTGCCTTCACAAGAAAAAGGAAATGCTCATGAGGAAAACAAAGAATGTGGCGATGAGGTTCGAGCCGTTGAGCCTGTTCGGAGAAACCGAAAATCGTCCGGCGTCGAGCCATCTGCCAAAAGGGTTGCTTCCGGAGAGGGCTCGCGTGCGAATGATGCTCCTCTGCCGTCTAATTCGAGTATATTATGAAACACCTACCTAGATTTCCTCTTCTTCAAAAAATTTGCGACATCATGCAGTGCATTCTCTTTTTTATCCTTTTCGCCAGCGCCTCAACTTTGCTCGCATTCGAGCCGCCGCCGGCGTCGCAGAAACCGGTGGGTTATTTCAAAGATATTCGGCCGATCTTTCAGGCAAACTGCCAAGGCTGCCATCAACCATCAAAGTCGAAGGGCGATTATGTGATGACGGACTTCAAGCGGATGCTCGAAGGCGGAG
>JANPLJ010000888.1:0-2813 GCA_031426475.1 Pirellulaceae bacterium
CATCGGCATCGGCGTCCGTTTCTACCGACATTGCGCGAACCATCCAAGAAATTACCGGCTCTTTCGAACGTATGCAGTGCTGCCGTACTATCCCCAATCGAACTCTGAATTTTGAAATCGGAGACTAAGGCAATTCCTATCCACTTCTCCTCCAAGACGGCTGATTTTGCTTGGCTGTCCAATTTTTCGCCGGATCCTTTTACCATTGAAGGAGTCCGCTGGCCGAGTGTCGAGCACTTTTACCAAGCTCAAAAGTATGAATCGTCTGAAATCGTCGAACGTATTCGACTTGCAGAATCACCTCTGAAGGCACGCAAGGCGGGCCAGGATCGGTCGCTCACACCGCGCGACGATTGGCAGAGCATCAAGGAGGACATCATGCGAGTCGCAGTGATGGCCAAGTTCGCCCAGAATCGTAGAATTCGGGAACAGTTACTGGCAACAGGCGACGACGAACTCGTCCACATATCGAACAGCGATTCGTATTGGGGCCGAACTATCGATGGTGTAGGCGATAACCGCCTCGGCCTCATCTTGATGGACGTTCGAACGACTCTACGTACGAATCCGTAAGGATGCCGCCTGTGCCCCTATTTTCCTTGGAGCAGGTTGCACAGTTTGGCAACGTATAGATGAAAAACGCCGTACCAAACCGCTTGCAATGCTTCGCTCCATTCAAGTCGATAACACTCTCCGTCATTAGTCCACACCGCCTCTTTGGCAGCTTCATCGGTAACGGCTCGTGCTGTCGGATAAAGCGCTCCGATATTACCGACCGCTGCATAGTAGGCGGAGTTGGCAGCGTTCACGCAAGCATCATGCTCGGGATTCGCGATTAGATCGCCCGCAGCCTCGCGTGCCTCCTTAGCTGCAACGCACGCTGCTTGAAGTTCTTCGTCAGTCGCTTGTCCGTTGACATATCGTTCCGAAACAAGAATCGCATGACGTAGCCGGTCATCCTTGACCAAATGCTCGACTCGTTTTGCGCACAGGATCGCAAACTTCCGCTTCGCCAACGCGTCGGTCAGTTCGTCACGACAAGCGATCGAGTACCGATATTCAATGTCAATCCGTCGATCTTGAAGCAAATCCAGAACGGTCCCACTCGAGTCGTTGGGAACCCATTTATCAGGCGTACCATGACGGTCCCAACCACAGATTTCCTCAAAAGTGACGATTCTCATCGGCTATTTTTTGCTTTGCAAGTATCGCCAAAATCGAAACCAGAGGGTGTTCTGACGCTCAGCAATTAGGGTTTCGGCCTTTATTTCTCCTATGACTCGATCTTGCTCTTCCCCAATCATCATCTCCCGTTCAAACTTATTCCAAGCGGCAAGCGACCTCGCGAAATCTGCCGCCTCTTCCTCTGGTGATCGCGTACGCGGTGGCGGCTGCCAAGGCTTATCGCGTTTTGTATACGTCAAACCACACCACCGAAACTCGGCAGGTTGCTGAGCTGCGTTTTCGGGCAGTTCTTCGTCGGGCTGCATTTTCGCTCCTTCTCTACGAATTACTTGGACGCGAAATGCAATTATACCAGGCAACCGAACTAGGGAAAGGAAATGGCTTTAGTCGTGATTGCCAGAATCATCGACGAAAGCTTCCCGCTAAGTTCGTAGGAGCGAACTGCAATATTGGGTGACTGCAACACGGACAGCTTGATTCAATTGCAGTCGATTCCATCGGCGACTCAAGAGAAATAGAGCGTCGACGCCAAAGCCCGTCGACACTCATTCTCTTCCACGGCAAGGGCTGCCAATGGGTGACATCAAACGCCAATTCTAACGCCTCTGGTTTTTGAGACTTTTCAATGACTGGTGGGTCAAAATGCGGATGGGGAGGGATTCGAACCCACGGACGCCTTACGACGTCTCCGGTTTTCAAGACCGGTGCAATAAACCGCTCTGCCACCCATCCGATTAGTCGAATCCCCTTATTTTCATGCGGGATTCGTCATTCACTCTATCTCAGGTTGACCGAAGGGAAAAAGTGAATTACCCTTTTATTACCCTTTTAGGTGCTACGAAAGCTTAAAAGGTGCTCCCTTGCTGCTGTTACAGCTTGGGAGCTGAACCCACCCAATACCGTTTACGCACAAGGTGAGAACATGACGAATTCTAGCGTTAGTGGCAAATCAAAGCGACCCCGGAAAGTGTTTAAGCTTTCGTTTCACAAGGGAACTGGCTACTGGTACAAAACCATTCGTGGCCGCCGGAAGTATTACGAGCACGTCGATAACGATCCGAATGGCCAGAAGTCGCTTGAGCAATGGCTCAGCCAAAAGGATGATCCGTTTGCCGAATCGAAAAGGGTAGAAGACGACGGAATTACCCTTTTAGAGATCACCAATAAGTTTTGCCGCTACAAAAAAGACCGCGTTGAATCGGGGGAACTATCGCAGCGGATGTTCGACGAGTACCACGATACTTGCGAACTGGTGCTTTCTGTAGTCGACAAAGATCGAGTTGCACAGAACGTTGGATCCGACGATTTCGCCAAGATCCGGAAGGTGCTATCGTCGCGATACGGAGTCAACGGCGTTACGAAACGCATTCAGCAAGTCCGCTCACTTTTTAAGTTTGCATACGAAACGTCGTTGATGGATAAGCCGATGAGATTCGGCCCTGGTTTTGCGAAGCCGAGCGCCAAGCAATTGCGAGCCCACCGAATCAAGAAGGGAGCACAGGACTATACCGCCGAAGAGATAAGGAGGATGCTCGCCAATGCAACTCCAATCACCAAAGCGATGGTATTGTTGGGGCTCAATGGTGGCTTAGGAAACTCCGATATTGCCGACCTACCCTTTGCAGCTA
>JANPLJ010000889.1:0-4226 GCA_031426475.1 Pirellulaceae bacterium
GGGGAGTAAGGATATTGGATGACGCTGTCCCCGAAGATCGGGAGAGGGGAGTAAGGATATTGGATGACGCTGACCCCGAAGACCGGGAGAGGGGGGCAGTAGCGAAAGAGTGAGCATTTATGCTCGCAAGTAGATTCGCGATGGCATCGACATCGGTTGCCAGGATGTGTCGCTGGTCGGGTCGTGGGTGGATGGTAATGCCAGCTGCGCCCGTTTCGATTGCGATCTTGGACAAGCGAACAAGATCTGGAATCTGCAGATGCAATCGTGTGTTTCGAAGCGTAGCGATCTTGTTGACGTTGACGCTGAGCTTAGTAGCCATGACGCTATGAAACCTTGGTTTCTAACAGTCGTGCCAATCGATAGAAATCGCTATCTCGCTCGATGAACCGTACTTTCGTCACCAATGTCTCTGGATCGACAAGTTCCGTGAACGGAACAAATGTTACGTTGAATTGTCCGCCGACAGAGACCATGACTCCATTGAGTTTTTCTTCGACGAGGGCTCGATAGGCCCCGACTCCGATTTGCGAGCCAAGCATCACATCGAACGCGGTCGGAGGTGCGCATCGCGATTCGTATCCCAACTGCATCCCGTTGACTTTGCGAGTCTTGCCGGTTCGCTTAAGGTAGGCCGCGGCAAGTAGTTTCGAGAACATCCGATTCAGATTCACTTCGGAGATCGAGATATGACCGTGGTCGTCTCGTGGAATTCCTTCGAGGTACTTCATCGGTAGGTATTCGACGAGGCCTTCGGCAACGACTAGCACGCCGTAGTTGCGACCGATCTTTTCGCGAGCCAACATCACGTCGACCATTCGCTCGATCACGAGGTCGAGATGCATGATCTTCTTATTCGAAGTCGCACCTGTCATCGGGTCGGTGATGGTTTCTTCACCACGAAGTTCGTCACAAATATCTTCGACGCTCATGACCATACAGGCATCACCGCCAAGGGCTGCACCGTATGCTAGCCATCCAGCGCTGCGTCCCATGCATTCGCATACGAAGTAGGCTTGGCCAGCCGATGCGTCTTGAAGAAGATTGCGAATCTCTTTGGCAAGCACTTCCGCGGCTGTGAAATAACCGAACGTAAAATCGATTCCGGTGTAGTCGTTATCGATGGTCTTGGGCAAGTGAACGACAGGCATCCGAACCGAATCCGCTGGCAGTTGATCTTGATACAGCTTGAGTTTGTTAGCCGTCTTGAGCGTATCGTCTCCGCCGATGCTCATCAGCGCATCGACCCCCAACGATCGAAGGCCTTCATAGACTCGCTTGAGCGGAGCGACGCGTTCCGAGTCCAAGAGATGCGATGGGCTCGACACATTCTTGCCGGGGTTTGATCGGGCCGTTCCGATCATGATTCCGCCCGAAGTCCGCGCAAACTCGAGCCGTTCGTAGGTAATTTTGATGTAGTCTTTGCCTTCGACAAGCGGTTTGTCAGCCTGGAAATCGATCAGCTTGGAATAGCCGTGTTTGATCCCGATGACTTCGATTCCCGCGTTGAGAAACGTGTACGCTGCCGAGCTGATCACCGCATTGGCGCCAGGAGCTGGGCCACCGGCAAAAAGGATCGCAACTTTCTTCAGGGAGGGATTTTGAGACATAAAGGATTGCGTTCAGAACGAGATGATGACAACGCCTCTTTGGGGCTTGGAAAGGTTGTCATGATATCGCCAAACGAAGCCAGCTCGAAGGGGCCTTGATCACGCCCTTCTTGGAACGCGAAAGGTGCCGTACGGTTGACCGTAGCCGAAGTCGTCAGACTTCGGATGAATCGCTTGTGACAAAGCGATTTTGAGCTTCATCCAAATTCTGACGAATTCGGCTACCAAGATATCTTCATCCAAATTCTGACGAATTCGGTACCGGAGGCTCGTATAGCGTTTGCCAAAAAAATTCAGCCAGCATGGAACGCTGGCTGAATAATGAAACGAAATCGAGCAAGCCGGTCTAGCGGCGTCGGCGGAAGAACGTTCCGGCGGACGCAATTAGCAGCAAAATCCCGCTGCTTGGCTCGGGAACGGTGATCGCATAGATCTTGGCAACCGATCCGCCGGAGGCAACGTTCCTGGCTTGCACCATTGCGTACAGTTCGCCGTTGCCGTCTTGGCCAAAGCCGTGGAGAGTCTCACCGTTTGGCAGTAAGCCGTTGGCGAATTGACCAAGAAAAAACTCATTGATGATTCCGGTAGACATGTCAGCATAGAACATTCGACCATCCGCCCGAACTCCAGGCGTTAGGGACAAGTCGCCGAAGACATACTTACCGACCAATTCGGGGAACAGAGTGCCTCGGTATACGAAGCCGCCAGTGATCGAGATCCCATCTTGATGATCGTATTGAAGGTATCCTTGTGTACCTTTGATTGGATCGATCAGCAACGATCCTGGAGCCTCTGGGCTATTAGCTCCGATAGATCCGATCAGATTGAATGGAGCAGCAGCGTTAGGGGTAAGGTTCACCAGGAACGTACCCTCTTTACTTCGCCATCCATAGTTGCCCCCCAAAACGATATCGTTGATCTCTTCGATATTGCCTTGCCCAACGTCGGCCGCAATCAATCGACCAGTTCCGCCTGGACGATCATCGAACGCGAATCGGTAGGGATTGCGAAGACCATACGCGTATGTCTCCTTGACCTGATTCGCGGCTTGGAACGGATTCGTGGTGGGAACACGGTATTGACCGTTTGCGCTGACCGCATCAGGACTTGCGGGTTTGAGGGCTGGAGCGATCGGGTCAATTCGCAGCATCTTTCCAAGAGGCGTCGATAAATTGCTCGCGTTTCCACCTGGTTCGATATGACTACCGAGGATGGCACCACTTACGACTGGGTTGACGTCGTACGCATTTCCGCCGTCGCCCGTTCCCAAATACAAGTAGCCATCCGGTCCGAAAGCGATCGTACCACCATTGTGATTGGCCGCAACTTTGCCATACGAGAAGACTTCGCGACGTGATGCAGGGTCAATGATATTGGGGTTGGATGCATCGCGTTTCCATTCGTTGACTACCATCTTGTAACCCTGGACCGCCGTTCCTGGAAAGAGCGGGTTCAGCGCTGTGTTCGGAGCGTGATACGTAACGTCCGCAGGGGCCGCAAGAAGTTCACTTCCAAAGGTGTAGAGCGTTCGAAAGCCGGGGCTGCTGGGATCGCTGTAGCCTGGATGAAACGCTAGACCAAGAAGACCTCGTTCGTCGTTTACGCTCGTGGTAACCAGTGGCGGAGCAACTCGGCTCTGGATATCGAGCGCCGGGGTCGGGAGCACTGAATTATTCTGCACGACGAGCAAAGTTCCCTTTTGCTCCACGACAAACATGCGACTTGGGTCGCCTGGTGCGGTGATCCCATAATTTGGTGCCGACAAATTCGTCGCGATCGGATGCAGTTCAGCCCAGATGGATCCCTTCTTAATCGAAGGCAACAGATCGAGTGCTTGCCCCATCACTCCGGAACTCAGCGCCAACGACATGAGGCTGGCTGCTGTGAAGACTCTTTTTGTGATCATGGTATAAATCTCTTAGAACGAACTACGTCTAACGATGCTGGAATAGAAAAGATAAAAAATAGATGAAACATACAAAACTAAATACAACGACGGCGAGACCTGTATTTGGAAGCGAAAATCGCAGCCAAGCTCAATAGAGAACAGGAGCTTGGCTCTGGGATGGTCGTAAAATCGACTGTTAAGAGTGGTCGTGTATTGCCGGCAGATTCACGTGACCCGAAATACCTTGCCGTGCCTGTCGTGGACTCGTCGACGTACTTTAGTAGCCAGCCAAAGTTTGATCCGGAATTGTTGACCCAGTTCTGAACGTCGGTCAACATTCCAGCTTGCGATGTAAATGTAAATTCGTTCCCGGTATTAAGCGTAATCATTCCGCTTGACGCACCGAAGTCACCACCGGGAGTTGTCCAAGAAGTCGTGTTGAAGAATCGGTGGTTCCATGTTGCGTCATTCGCTGTTGGAGCCGCACCTTTCCCAATACCAAACGACGTTCCTTCGCCCCAATTTGCGGTTACCGGATGAATCGAGAGCATGTCCGCGCCTGACGAAGGACCAGCGATCACACGTTCTAGGCGGAGCGTGACCGAATTGATGGTGGAGCCTGCTGGAATAAGGCTCGCAACATTAAACCGCACCAAGGCACGTCGGAGGGTTGTGCCGCCTGATCCCGCAGTAACGCCAACAAAAAGACCGCCGGTCCCGTTGCTGTT
>JANPLJ010000890.1:0-3473 GCA_031426475.1 Pirellulaceae bacterium
TCGAAATCCTTTCAACAGCTGTTCGTCGACGGAACGAAGGACGAAGTTGAAGCCCAAGTACGACAGCTTCGACGCGGTCGAAGCATCCTGGACACGGTTCGCGGTCAAGCGCACAAATTGAATCGCGAACTTGGCAAGCAAGATCAAGCGAAACTCGACGAATACTTCTCTGCTGTCCGTGACCTAGAAGGCCGCTTGGTTCAGAACGAAGAATGGTCGAAGAAACCCAAGCCGAAAGTCGACGTCGAACCGCTCTCCGATATCCAAAGCCGTAGCGATGCGATTGGCAAGATGAAGTTGATGCAGGATCTGGTTCTGCTCGCCCTTCAGACCGATTCGACACGGACAGTGACAGTTCGTCTGAGCGGGATGAACGCCGTCCCCGAGATCGATGGAGTGAAGAACGACTGGCACAATCTTTCGCACCATGGACAGGATCAAGCGAAGATCGACGAACTGAAGGTGATTGAATTGGCAGAGTTTCGAGCCTTCGGTGAATTCCTCACCAAATTAAAATCGACACGCGACAACGATCGTTCGCTTCTCGATTCGACGGCCGTTCTCTTCGGTTCGAATCTTGGCAACGCGAGCGCGCATAGCACGGCGAATCTTCCACTGATCTTAGCAGGTGGTGGCTACAAGCATGGCCGCCATATCCATGTTGAGCCGAACAAGCACGTTTTCTCGAACTTGTTCGTCTCGCTGGCTCAACGGATGGGCGTCGAAGTCGACAAGTTTGGCTTTAGCACCGGCGTTTTGGATGTGAGTCAAGAAGGATGAAATTGCTTTATCGAATCGCCTATTTCGCGGCAGCTGTTTTCGCTATCGGTCGCGTCGATGCACTCGCATTCGATGGCCAGGCGTTCTTGGATCGATATTGTATCGACTGCCACGGAACCAATACTCAAGAAAGAGAGCTCGACTTAACCAAGTTGTCGATGGACGTGACGGATGCTTCCGCGCACAAGAAATGGGTGCTTGTTTTTGATCGAGTGACAGCCGGTGAGATGCCTCCCAAAGATGTTGCCAGGCCCAGCGACGTCGAGATACAACAATTCCTCAACTCGCTCGGAAAAGACTTGACGGAAAAACATTCGCTCCAAAAAGGAACTGTACTTCGAAGGCTGAATCGCCGCGAATACCAAAACACGATCAATGAGCTCTTATGTATCCAAGCAAACGTCGTTGACTTGCTCCCCGAGGATGGTCGTGCGGCTGGCTTCGACAATATCGGCGAAGCTCTTTCGATTTCCGGCATTCAAATGCAACGCTACATGGAAGCCGCCGAATTGGCGTTAGACGTGGCGTTGAATCATTCGGAACGACCCGAATGCAATACCGAGAATTTTGTAATGGACGCAGGTCGAAATGCAGAATTTGTTGGCAAGCATTGGCTGAAACGCGACGATGGCGCGGTGGTTGTTTTCAACGACGGAGGTTTTCCGGCAACGCGAGTTCCCAATTTGCGAGCCCAGTATGACGGGAAGTATAAACTTCGCGTTTCGGGCTATGGTTATCAGATCGACGAGAATGTTATCTTTGCGGTGATCGCAGGAAACTTTGAGCGCGGTGGTGGCGCAACGATTCGCAGCTACCATGAACTTCCAATTGGGAAGCCAGGTACGATTGAAACAACTCTGTTTCTCGATCCGGGCGACGGTGTCAAGATTAGCCCCCAAGGCCTGAACGGGCCAGATGGGCATTCTCCGATCAAGGACGGAGTCGAAAACTATCCCGGCGAGGGGATGGCGTTTCTAGACTTCGAGCTCGAAGGGCCACTCATCGACGAATGGCCGACTCGCGGTCAGCAGATGCTCTTGCGTAACGCCAAAGTAAGCGAAGTCATCCCCGAGAAAGCTTGGCTTCGAACGAAGCGAGGCTATAAACCGGTCTTCCATGCCGAAACGGGAGACCCGAAAGGCGATTCGCGAAAGAACATTGCGGTCTTCGTTGAAGCTGCGTTTCGACGGCCGGTGACCGAGAATGATCTCGAACCGTATTGGAGGCTTTTCGACGACGAGTTCTCGACCAGTCAAGATTTTATGACCGCGATGCGAACGGCCGCGATCGCTGCTCTGTGTTCACCAGAGTTTCTGTACTTGCGAGAAGATCCAGGCACGCTCAGCCCTCAACAACTCGCATCGCGATTAAGTTACTTTCTCACGCGGAGTGCTCCCGATGCGAAGTTATTCCATGCAGATCTGCAGAACTCGAACGCGCTTCGCGCCGAAACGGAACGACGGCTCAACCATGATACGCTTGATCGATTTGTCAACGACTTTACCGATGGCTGGTTGAACCTTCGCGAGATCGAGTTCACTACGCCCGATAAGCAACTTTACCCGGAGTATGATGGGTTGCTGCTCGACTCCATGTTGCGAGAGACGCGAACGTTTGTCCGAGATCTTATCGAATCGAATCTGAGCGTTACCAACCTCGTCGCCAGCGACTATGCCATGCTGAACAAGCGTTTGGCTCGTCATTATCAAATTTCCGATGTTGCGGGACTCAGCATTCGGAAGGTCCCTTTGCCGAAAGACAGCAAACGCGGCGGCATTCTCACCAATGCAAGTGTTTTAAAGGTCGCGGCCAATGGAACGAGTACATCACCGGTCATTCGCGGCGTATGGGTAATGGATCGCATTTTAGGATTGGAGCCATCGCCACCGCCTGCCGGGATTCCTGGCGTAGAACCCGATATCCGCGGTGCAACGACACTCCGAGAACAGCTCGATAAACATCGCGATTCGGAGACTTGCAATGCGTGTCATCGCGTGATCGATCCGCCGGGGTTCGCGTTGGAAAATTACGATGTCATCGGTGGTTGGAGAGATCGATTTCGAAGCCTCGAGAACGGCGAGCAAGTGAAAGCGACCGTCGAAGGTCGAAAGGTTCGCTACCGACTCGGCCCTCCTGTCGATGCGAGTGGCGAACTCAGCAGCGGTGAGAAATTCAAGGATCTTGCCGACTTCCAGAGGCTGCTTTTACGGGACCAAGATCGCGTTGCAAAATGCGTTATTGAGAAACTACTTACCTTTGCGACCGGACGAGAACTCGGGTTCTCGGATCGCAGCGAAGTCGAATCGCTCGTTCGCACCTCCAAAAGCAACGGTCATCGAATGCGGGACCTCATTCATTCGATCGTACAGAGCTCCATCTTTCGAAATAAGTAAGGCGTTGCACAACAATAAGTTACCTAATAGCGGGTGGGCACGCCCTGATGCTTCCTCCGTTTTAGGCACATCTTTGTTTTCGTTTTTGGTTCTACCGCCTTGATTTTAGTCGCGAAGCGACGGCTGATTTCAGTCGCGAAGCGACGGCAGTTTTTAGCCTGGGGTGGAGCGAGTCTTCGAGCGGAACCCCAGGACAAAAGCGACCAAAACGAAAACGAGTCGCGAAGCGACGGCATGAACGTTGCCCAACACACAACCCTCATGTCGTCGCTCGTTCCCAGGCTCCAGGATTGGGAACGC
>JANPLJ010000891.1:0-9529 GCA_031426475.1 Pirellulaceae bacterium
TTCTGCTCGATCCGCTTCCTGGAACGGTGCCTTACCCTCTCAGAAACACAAAGGTCGGGCTAAACCACATAGTTTACAAGCAATTCCGGGGAAATGGCGATAGGGCACGGAAACGTCTTGGATTCGGAAAATATAGGTAGAAGTGAGACATTCTCGGACGATTCACGGTACACAGCTCTGGAGCGGGCTGTGCGATAGCCGCCTTGATGGAGCACGCGTGCATTCGCATGGTTATAATAAGAGTTCTTTGAGAGCGGCAGTCAGCCCTCCGCTGATCGCAGGAATGATGAAGACGATGAACCAGTTCGAGGAAATCCAGCAGTTGATGACACGACACGCAAGAATGGTGATCAATGCGTTGCTTGTTCTCATATTGGGCGCGTGCTTTGCCATTGCTGAAGAAAAGATCGATTTAATTTCTCCGGAACAGAACCAATACTTTGAAGCCAAAGTAAGGCCGCTCTTGTCCGAGCATTGTTGGAGCTGTCATGGACCTGACGAGACCAAGGGCGGACTGAGGCTCGATTCGAAGGGCGCCTTTCTTCGAGGAGGCGATTCGGGTGCTGTTGTCGTCGCCGGAAAGCCTGCGGAGAGCTTGCTGATCGAGGCGGTTCGCTTTGAGTCTTTGGAGATGCCACCGGATGGACGGCTTTCGGATGAAAACATTGCGATTCTGACGCGCTGGGTTGAATGGGGAGCACCTTTTCCTGGCTCGGATGATTCTCCTGCGCCGCGCGAGACACGAGAGCGATTTAGCGAAGAAGACAAGACATGGTGGGCGATTCAGCCTGTGGTGAAACCAAGCGTTCCTGACGCGAAGGCGTCCTCCGAAGCGTGGATGAAAAACCCGATCGATGCGTTTATTTTCGCAAAGATGTCGAGCGAGGGATTTTCGCCCGCGGTGGAGTCCGATCGGGTGAGTTTGATACGCCGAGTTGCATTTGATCTGACAGGCCTTCCGCCATCAGCCGAGCAAGTTCGAGCGTTTGTCGCAGCCGCTGCGCCAGATGCTTATGAGCGGGTCGTCGACGAGCTGCTCGAAAGTCCTCGGTATGGCGAGCGATGGGCGAGGCATTGGTTGGACTTGGTTCGATACGCCGATTCCGACGGCTATCGCATCGACAACTATCGACCCGATGCGTGGCGATATCGCGACTATGTGATCGATGCCTTCAATAATGACAAACCGTACGATCGATTCATTCAAGAGCAGTTGGCTGGTGACGAACTCTTTCCTGATGATCCTCAGGCCCACATTGCAACTGGGTTCATGAGGCATTGGATCTATGAATACAACAATCGCGATGCAAGAACGCAGTGGACGACGATTCTGAATGACGTTACCGACACCACAAGCGATGTATTTCTTGGGCTTGGACTGCAGTGTGCCAAGTGTCACGATCACAAGTTTGATCCTTTGCTTCAGAAAGACTACTTTCGATTGCGGGCGTTCTTCGAGCCGATCATTTCGCGAGATCGAATCGTAGCAAGTGTCGAGGAGCAAAAAGAGTACGACGACAAGTTGAAGGCCTGGGAGGCTGAAACGGTCGAACTACGAGAAGAAATCGAAGCGATCGAGAAGAAGGTGAGGGAGCGAGCGCGTGAGGATGCTATCAGCAAGTTCCCACTCGACATTCAAGGGATTTTGACCAAACCCGAGGAAGAACGAACGCCTCTGGAAGATCAGCTGTTCGAAATCGCGTATCGCCAAATCGCATATGAGTATGCAAGGCTAGATACGAAGCTCAAGGGAGAGGAAAAGGAGACAGTGATTAAGCTGCGAAAGGAGTTGAGTGCTTTCGACAAATTGAAGCCCAAGCCTCTTGCGATCGCGATGACGATTGAAGATGTGGGCGTTCAAGCACCACCGACCTTGATTCCAAAGCGAGCGAAGAAACCAATTGCGCCAGGTGTGCCGACACTGATCGACGAAAACGATATGTCGATCGAAGTTGTTGCCGGCAAGCCTTCGACGCAACGCCGGACAGCGTTGGCAAAATGGCTAACGTATCCAAAAAACCCTTTGGCCGCACGCGTGATGGTGAATCGTGTTTGGCAGTACCATTTCGGCCGGGGATTGGCCGCGAATGCGAGTGACTTTGGCAAGCTTGGCGGTCCGCCTTCTCATCCGGAGTTGCTGGATTGGTTGGCAGACGAGTTCGTGGAGGATGGATGGAGTTTAAAACGATTGCATCGAAGAATCGTTACTTCTGCCACCTATCGTCAGTCGACCAAGCATTTGCGCTTTGATGAGTATCAAGCGCGCGACCCGGCCAACCAGCATTACTGGCGAGGTAACACACAACGTTTGGATGCCGAACAAATACGCGATTCCGTTTTGCTGGTTGCTGGCCAATTGAAGCAAGCGGATGAGATTGAAAGAACGGTAGAAGATGAAGTTGGCAATTCAACGGCGTTTTCAGGACGAGTCCGCTATGTTCAAGGCGGTGAAGGGGTTTTGTCGGACGTTGCCCGACGAACAATCTTTACGCGTGTGATGCGCAATGCAAGAGACCCTTTGCTGGATGTCTTTGACTTGCCGCAATTCTTTTCCAGCGAGTCATCTCGCAATACGACGACGACTCCTGTTCAGTCGTTGATGCTAATCAATAGTCCTGAGATGTTTCGCTACGCAACGTCGTTTGCGGAAAGTGTCTGGAAAGATGCTGCGACGCAAACCGATAGGATTCGTGAAGTATATCAAAGGGCCTATTCCCGCTTGCCAACACCGCGCGAGCAAGTCGCGGCAATGAATTTTTTGAAATCGCATGAACAACGACTCGACGAACAAGCTCGAGAAACGCTTGTCGCTAAAGTAGCTGAACGCGAAACGGGCCGGATTCCTTATCGTGATGGTCAAGCGATTTTTGTATCAAAGGAAAAAGAAGAGGTCGCCGGTCCAATGCAAATTCCGGATGATCGACGATTGGATCTGAATCGTTGGAGCGTCGAAACCTACTTTCAGGTTCGATCGGTCGATGAATCGGCCGGAGTCCGAACCGCAGTCGCGAAATGGTCGGGCAATTCAGGTGAACCTGGCTGGACGTTCGGCGTAACGGGTAAAGGATCGCGTCGGAAGCCACAGACGTTGGTCGTCGTCATGTGGGGAAAGAAACTCGACGGAAAGATCGGCGAATCGGCAGTCTTTTCCGATCAGTCGATTGAACTGAACAAGCCGTACTTCGCGGCAGCCTCGATTGAACCGGCTACCGATGAAAAACCGGGTTTGGTTACATTCCACCTGAAGGATCTCTCAAACGATGATGACCCGGTCAATACGGTACAAGTCGAGCACGACATGGTGGGTGGATTCGAGAACGACGAGCCGCTGACAATCGGAGCTTGCGGCTCTAAGAATCGGTCCGTATTCGATGGCTTGATTGACGATGTTCGTATTTCGAATGGTGTCGTCCCGGTCAGTCGATTGCTTTTGACCGCGGAATCGGTTGCCGAGAGTACGGTTGGGTACTGGCGATTTGAATCCGAACCCGGCGTGATGCGAGATAGCTCGACCAATGCTTTAAATATCCAAGCGACTGAAGAAGCAAAGAACACGAAAAAGCCAGAAGAAATCGCTTTCACCGCGTTCGTCGATCTCTGTCACGCAATCTTGAACTCGAACGAGTTCTTGTACGTGGATTAAACCACGGGACCCTAACGGGAGGGTGAGGCTCCTGCCGAACCGAACGCCGCAAATCGCATGAGATCCAAGTGAGGCTCCTGCCGAACCGAACGCCGCAAATCGCATGAGATCCAAGCGTGGCTTCGCAGGAGCGTCGCCCTCCCGGATGTGCTCTCCGCTTAAGTAGTCAACGTTCAACTTCAAAAATGAAAACATCCAAAATGATCTACAAACACCAACCTCATATCGTCATACCTCAATCTCGCCGAGAATTTTTGACGCGCAGCGGCGGCGGTTTTGGAGCGCTCGCATTGGCTAGCATGCTGTCCAAGGGCAATAGCGCGCTAGGCAAAGACCAACCGACCAAATTGGGTGTTGCCGAACGGTCGCCTCATTTCAAGCCAACCGCCAAACGCGTGATCTTCCTTTTTATGGAAGGCGGCCCCAGCCATATCGATTTGTTTGACCCAAAGCCGTTGCTAAATGAGTTGGCAGGCAAACCGTTACCAGACAGCTTTGGTGACGTGATCACGGCGATGGGTGAATCGAGATCGCCGCTCTTGGTATGCAAACGCGAGTGGAAGCAGCATGGCCAAGCCGGAACGTGGGTCTCCGATTGGTTGCCAAACATTGCCGAGTGCGTGGACGATATGGCGGTGATACGTTCGTGTTGGGCGGATGGTATCAATCACTCGGCAGGCGTTTGCCAGATGAATACCTGTTCGATTCTTGGCGGTCGGCCCTCGTTAGGAAGTTGGGTCACCTATGGCTTGGGAACCGAGAATGCGAATCTTCCGGCCTTCGTCGTCATGCAAGACAATCGCTCGTCGGTCGTCAATGGGCCTCGTAATTGGAGCGCGGGATTCATGCCCGCGGCCTACCAGGGCATTCGCTTTCAAGAGGGAGGCAATCCGATTCCCAATCTCTATCCGCCCGAGGAAGTATCCTCCGAACGCCAGCTCTCGAAGCTTGATTTTTTGAATTCGTTGAATCGAGGTTTTGCGGAAGCTCATCCCGAACAGTCTGAATTGGAAGCTCGCATCGCTAGTTATGAACTTGGCTTTCGAATGCAGGCCGAAGCCCCAGATGTCGTCGACCTTTCGACGGAAACCGAAGCGACGAAAGAGCTCTACGGTATGGACAAAAAAGAAACCGCTACCTTTGGAAGGCTTTGTTTGTTAGCGCGACGTTTATCAGAAAACGGTGTTCGCTTTATTCAGCTTTACCATGGCGCGGGTAGCAAGTGGGATGCTCACAGCAACATCGAAACCAACCACAGTGA
Organism: Pirellulaceae bacterium; assembly: GCA_031426475.1. Taxonomy (GTDB): domain Bacteria; phylum Planctomycetota; class Planctomycetia; order Pirellulales; family Pirellulaceae; genus JAIYDQ01. The sequence continues at coordinate 4,905 of JANPLJ010000891.1, forward strand.
ACTTTGTAAGCAGACAGATCTACCGATTGCAGGGTTACTGAAAGATCTTAAGCAGCGTGGGATGCTGGACGAAACGCTAGTTGTCTGGGGTGGCGAGTTTGGACGCACTCCGATGTCTGAAAAAGGGAATGGACGAGATCACAATCCGACCGGATTTACCATGTGGATGGCTGGAGGTGGGGTTCGAGGTGGGCAGACGATCGGGACAACCGATGAATTAGGGCTGCGGGCGATTGAGGATCGCGCGCATGTTCACGATCTCCATGCAACGATTCTTCATTTGATGGGGCTCAGCAATATGGAATTGACTTACCTGCACAAAGGTCGTCCTGAACGCCCTACGATCAACGAAGGAAAATTCATCGACCAGCTCGTTTAGATCGGCAACTACCTGCAGACAGCGAGTCATTCAACTGCTAAGATCCTTCCAAAGTTGGAGATCTTATGCCGCGTCAGTTCATAAATACCATACAACCTCAAACGTCGATCGACGAAGTCTTTCGGGTCACGGACAAGCAACACCGTGCCAATCGACAGGGCAACATGTACCTGTTGATGCAGCTAAGTGACCGAACCGGAACGATTTCGGGGATGCGCTGGAATGCGGACGCTCGGATCTACGAATCCTTTCAAAAGGGTGATTTTCTACGGGTCCAAGGTGCCGCTCAGCTTCACAATGGACAGTTGCAATTGATCGTCAATCAGTTTCAATTGGTCGACCCGCAAGAGCTGGATCCCAAAGAGTTTGACCGACTCGACCGAGTTCACGTTGATCAATTGTGGACGGAACTTGCTGCGATCATCGAGACCATCAAGAACTCGCAGCTGAAGGTAATCGCCGAAGCATTTTATCGCGACCCGAACATTGAACGACTGTTCAAGATCGCTCCGGCTGGCGTCAAGGCGCATCATGCTCATCCAGGCGGCTTATTGACCCACGTTCTTGAACTCATGCGACTGGCGAGTTTGGTTGCAGCGCGATACGACCATATCGACCGCGATTTGCTGCTGCTCGGGACCATGCTTCACGATATTGGAAAATTGGAAGAACTATCGTTCGAAGGGGAACTGACCTACAGCGATCCGGGACAATTGGTCGGCCATCTAGTTCAAGGCGTCCAGATGCTCGATCGCAAGATCGTAGAAGTAGAAAAAGAACTCGGAGTATCGATCGACAAGCAACTCGTGTGGCGATTACAGCATATGATCGTCAGCCATCATGGTTCGCTCGAACATGGTTCGCCGCGTGTCCCGATGACGTTGGAGGCGATCGTGCTTCACTACCTGGATGACATGGACGCAAAAGTCAACGCGGTGACCGAGGCGATTCGCGCCGATCGCAATAGCGACAGCCCTTGGACAGCGTTTCACCCAACCCTGGGCCGCAAGCTTTATAAGCCATCCGATCAAGGGGAGTCGTAGGAAAGCTCTTCGTAGCTTAAGTCGTCCGCAGAATCGGTTGCAAAAAGCCGTTCGCGTCGCAATGAAGTTTCATCGGGATATCGAAAAGCTTACTGAGCGTTTCTTCATTTAATCCGTGGATTCGATCGCCTTGATAGCACGCGCGGCCTCGATCCAAGAGCACGACGTGCTGGATGCAGGGCAAAATCTCTTCCAGATGATGAGTGACCAGCACCAAGGTCGTTCCTTCGTCAGCGATCGTTTGCAATTGGTTTAACAGCACCTGCCTCGCCCCAATATCGAGCCCGCTCGTCGGTTCGTCCAAGATCAACGCTCGCGGTCGATGAACGATCGCTCGGGCAAGCAAAATTCGTCGCCGTTCCCCAGTAGAAACATGGGCGACATGTCGATCTCGAAGATGCTCAACTCGACATCGTTGCAACGCTTCGATCGCCGCGGCTCGCATCTCACTCGTCAGTGTCGATTCATCGACTTCTAATTCGATCGAGCTGAACCCCGTCAAGACAACCTCTTCGGCGGTCAGACGTCCTGAGCGACCATGACTAAAGTGAAAGTCGATCTCCATGTTGATGTAGCCGAGCTGCTGGCGAAGTTCCCATACATTCCATTCCGATTGCCCCAAGATTTCGATTCGACCTGTGCTTTCGTCGACGACCGACGGGTAGAAAAACCGCATTAGCAGTTTGAGAAACGAAGTCTTACCGGAACCATTCGGACCTAAGATCACCGTGTGCTGACCAAGCTGAATGGAAAGCGAGAGTCGATCCAGAATCGTAACTCGGTTGCGATGAAGCGAAACGTTGTCGATTTCGATTAGTTTTTTTGGTGAATTCATGTACGGGATTGTACTGGAATTATGCGGACCGGAAGAATGGCTGGTTTGCTGTCTGTGAAGAAGGTGGTCCCGCGGCTCCGCCCGCGGGAAACACGTTTGTCAGCGGACGGAGCCGCTGAACCACGTTTGGTTGATCGAAAGGGAGTCTAAAGCATATCGACAGGATCGATATCGATAACATACAGGACATCTTTGGGTGGTTTGAGTTCGGCGTCGACGCGAGTCAACAACCGATTCAGCGAAGCTGCCGTATCCGCGACCAACATAATATGGAAGCGAAAGTTGCCTCGGAGGCGACTGAACGGCGGTGGCGCTGGCCCGAGGATACGTATCTGCGATTCTGATTGTTGATCCCGAATACGAATGAGCAACCTACCAACCGAGTCGGCAAATCCTTCGGTGATCGACAAGTCGGGGCCACGTACAATAATACGAGCCATCGAACCGAACGGTGGATATAGAAACTTTTCGCGGTTTGCTAATTCTTGAGCGGCGAAGCCCAGGAAATCGTGGTGACTAGCTAGTTCGATGGCCGGATGATCGGGCGAGAATGTTTGAACGAGAACTCGACCGGCCTTGCTGCCTCGTCCTGTTCGACCTGCCACTTGCGTCACCAACTGGAACGTCCTTTCGGCAGCTCGAAAGTCGGGAAAATGCAGCGCTGTATCGGCATTGATCACGCCAACCAAAAGAACGTTCGGAAAATCGAGCCCTTTGGCAATCATCTGGGTACCCATCAGAATTCGGGTCTTTCCGTTTCTAAAATCGGATAATGTTCGTTCGTGGCTGCCGGGCTTTCGCATCGTATCGGAATCCATGCGAGCGATAGTTGCTCCGGGGAAGCGTTGTTTGACTTCCATCTCCAGTTTCTGAGTTCCCATGCCCGTATATCGAATTCCATCGAATTTACAGACTGGACACGAGGGAGGCGTCGGAATCGTGTATTCGCAATAGTGACAGACCGCTTTGCTCCCTTCGTGATGATGTGTCAACGGTAGATCACAATCGGGACAAGCAACGACGTGACCACACGCAGGGCATTGGATGGCGGTTGCGAAGCCACGTCGGTTGAGCAACAAAATAATCTGCCCATCGTCGCGAAGCGTTTCTTGAATCGCTTGATAGAGAGGTTGCGAGATCGACCCGCGATTGGGATCGCTACGATTGTTCCGTAGGTCGATCGTCGTGACTTGTGGCAACGGACGATTGTGAATTCGTCGAGGCAAGGAGACGATCTTGTATTGGCCCAACAGCGTGCGTCGATATGATTCGAGTGACGGCGTTGCAGAACCGAGAACCAACGGGATCTGCTCCAACCAAGCGCGGTGCAATGCCACATCACGCGCATGGTATCGAGGTACCGAATCTTGTTTGAACGAAGACTCGTGCTCTTCATCCAAAATGATCAGTCCGGGTTGTGGGACCGGCGCGAAGACAGCGCTGCGTGCACCGACAACCACTCGGGCTTCGCCGTCACTGATGCGTCGCCATTGATAATGCCTTTCGGGTCCACTCATGTGGCTATGCATCACCGCAACTTGACCGAAACGATCTTGAAAGCGAGATCGCGTTTGCGGTGTGAGGGCAATTTCTGGTACCAAGACGATCGATTGTCGTCCGAACGAAATCGTCTGCTCGATCGCTTGCATATAGATCTCGGTTTTTCCGCTTCCCGTGATCCCGTGCAATAAGATCGTTTGATGTTGCGAGGAATCAAGTGCATCGCGGATCGTTCCCAATGCCAGCCTCTGGTCGGCTGTCAACGCGGGAGGGACGACTGGTGTGTGATTCCTATCGAATCGATCCGCGCCATCCATCACTCGTTCGGTCTTGGTTTCAATAAAACCGTGCTCGCGAAGAGCCTGAATCGGTCCGGCCGAGCAATTGGCGAGTTTCTGGAGTTGCTCATTGGCTAATGGTTCGGCCGCCAGGATCAGCTGCTGAAGAACATGCCGCTGCTTGGTTGGGAGCTTTTCGACGGCGGTTTCATCAGCTGCCTTATTCGAAGGAAACAGCAACGTTCGCATCCGCGTTCCAGCCATGGTGCGAACACCCGCTGGAATCACTGCCTCAAAAACCTGGCCAAGCGGAACAATGTAGTAACGTGACATCCACTGGATCAGTTTGAGGATGTTGCCGGTGCAGAGCGGTTGAAGGTCGATGGCTTCCAAGACGGGCTTGAGTCGACTTGGTGGCTGCGAGACGACTTCGATCCCGACGCAGTACCCGACAAGCTCACGATTCCCTTTACCAAGTGGAACTTTAACTCGCATTCCTACCGAAAGCGATCCTGTAAGCTCGTCAGGAATTCGATAGTGAAACGGGCCCCACGGAGCTTCCGAGAAGACTATTAGCGCCGCCGGCGTTG
>JANPLJ010000892.1:0-5453 GCA_031426475.1 Pirellulaceae bacterium
CTGGACGAGTATCACGGCTTGCCGGTCGATAGTGCACAAAGCCATCAGCAATGGTTGAAAGATCATTTTCTTGATAAGACGAACATTCAAAAAGAGAATATTCACTTTCTCGATTCTCAAGTCCATCCGTCAGATGTCGACTTGCATTGTCGCCGCTACGACGAAGCGATCCAGCATGCCGGTGGATTCGATCTCGTCATCCTTGGCATCGGCAGAAACGGACATATTGGATTCAATGAACCGTTTTCGATTCGCAAAAGTCGTTCGAGACTTTGCACGTTGGACCCGATCACCCGAATGAGCGTTGCCAGCGATTTCTTTGGAGAAGCGTCTGTTCCGATGCAAGGCTTGACGGTTGGCCTGGGCACCATCCTCGCTGCTCGACGCGTCTTGATGCTGGCCCTTGGAGAGCACAAAGCGGCAATCGTCCGTGAAACACTGGAAGGCCCGATTTCGGATCGTGTTCCCGCCTCTTTTTTGCAAGAGCACGGCGATGTCCGAGCTCTCTTAGATACACCTGCCGCTGCCCAACTAACCGGTTCAGCAATGCCCTGGGTTCTGGGAAACATCGAGTGGACAGACGCTATCGTCAAAGTCGCTATTCTTTGGCTTTGCCAACGGACTGGAAAAGCCCTTCTGAAGTTGGACGACAACGATTTTCGTGAGCACGATCTCCATCAATTGTTACGGCATCACGGACCCGCTCAGAAGTTGGCTCATCGAGTCTTTCGTTGGATGATGGATACGATCGAGTATCATCCGGCCGGCCGCGAAACAAAAAAGGTACTCTGCTTTTCGCCGCACCCGGACGACGATGTAATCAGCATGGGAGGCACTCTGATTCGACTGAACGAAGATGGTCATGAAGTGCATGTTGCGTACATGACCAGTGGTAACATCGCCGTCTTCGATCACGATGCGTATCGCGTTGCCGACTTAGTGACCGAATACAATCGGATCTTCGAAATCGATCGTGATCGATCGATTGGAATCGAACGAGAGGTTTTGGATGGCCTGGCGACGAAGATTCCTGGGCAACCTGATCGAGATGTGATTCAGAAAATCAAAGGACTTATCCGCTGGAGCGAAGCGAGAGCCGGCGCGATATGCGTCGGATGCAAAGCGGAAAACCTCCACTATCTGAACTTGCCGTTCTATTGCACCGGAACCATCGCAAAACGACCGGTCGGTGAAGAGGATATCCGTATCATTCACGAATTGCTCGGACGATTAAAACCAGACCAAGTCTACGTCGCAGGCGATTTGGCCGATCCACACGGTACCCACCGAGTATGTGAGGAAGCGATCTTCGAAGTGATTCATCGTATGAAAGCTTCGAATCAACCCATTCCCGAAGTTCTCATGTATCGCGGTGCATGGCAAGAATATCCAATGCATGAGATCGAGTTGGCGGTTCCCTTGAGCCCGAGCGATATCCAGCAAAAGCGTCGCGCAATCTTTATGCACGAAAGCCAGAAAGATGAAGCTCTCTTTCCGGGAAGTGACCCTCGAGAGTTTTGGCAGCGGGCCGAAGATCGAAATCGAGGAACCGCCGACAGTTACAACCAAATCGGGCTGCCTGAGTTCTTTGCTTTGGAAGCGTTCACCCGATGGCGAGGCAACCCAGTGTAGTGCTTCATCCAACTTAGATTTTAGGCACGAGCACGAAAAGAGAAAACAAGTCGACGCACTCGTAAGCGACCCAGTATACAATGGAGTCGACTCCAACTCTTTTTGTATTCGTGAAATCGATCATGAGACAACCCATGAAATTGCGTTCGACCGCTAGCAGGACTGCTCGTCTGAAACGATTGACCTTCCGCTGTGTGCTCGCTGGATGCATCGGAATTCCGCTCGTTGTTATCAGCGAAGATATCAAAATGGAGATACGTCCGCGCACAGATCGCAATGTGCAAAGCGACATTCAAATTGCCCTGGAGTTTCAACGGAAGCTGCTGGCCAACCAAGACAACAAGGGATTGACGGAACTCTCGCAGTCCATCGAGTCATCGATCCCTCGTCCGTCGGCTCCATCGAGCATCATCGTTGGCGATTCGCCAACGATCGCTCCGCTGGCGTGTCCACCGATCGTGATCGGTACGGCGCCGAGCGCCATGACGTCGGATTTGAATCAACCTGATTCCGAGGCAAATCGAGCTCCTCGAATTCCATCCGCATCTTCTCCGTTTCAAAGCGAAGCTCGCAACGAGCCGAGCGGAGTCTACGTGAAACCGCGAGTTGAAAAGCGCCTTCCGCCTCCTACCATCAGCCAGATCCAAGGCTGGGAGCCTGATCGCCGCATGGTGAGTGAAGCCGAGGCAAGGCTTGCAGCAGCATCCCGTCAATGGAAACCCGTTCGTGCGCAAATCGGGGCCAATGATGCGGAGGCATCGGTGCGCCCGCAATTGTCGAGCTCCATTACGATCGGAAATGGATCGCGTGCTATCGATTCGTCAGTGATCCCTGCGAATTTCCAAACGGGCGCGGAAGGTTTCTCCGCACCGTCGGCACCGGTGGGACCTGGAGCTACTTCCCCCAGCGCGCCCTTCAATCCCGCACCGAATCAAATCTTGCCCAACTCAAGCTCGCCGAATATTTTTCCCCCTCCGCCCGTGACCTACCCGCCTGGACCGCCCGGCACCAACGTGCCGAGCACCGGACTACCTTATAGCCCAAGTAATGTCCCGTATAATCCGAGTAATCTTCCGACCTACCCGTTGAGAGGCTCCACGATTATCAACGGCGAACCCTTTGTGACGACGGCCCCATGTCAGTTCGATGCCTACTACATGGTGGAACCAACCGTCTCGATGCAAAATCCAGGTGCGAGCAGTTGCGGACCTGTCGCATCGGGACCAAGCTATCCAGGACTACCTGGGAACATTATTCCGTCAACCGTAATGCCCAACCAGGTGCCTTCAGGAATCTACTCGCCAAACAACGCTGGCTTTCGACCGCTTTTGGGATTCGGTCAAGACAACTTCAATGTGCAGCTGGGACGAGGGATTATCGGCCAGCCCGTCGCATACGTACCTGGCCAGCCCTTTCGAAACTTCCTTCGCTATCTGTTTCCGTGATGATGGCGTTTTAGAATGCCCCACCGCCGCCAAATCCGCCACCTCCAGTATTTCCACCAGCGCCGCCCCCACCCGTGCTTCCCGATCCTGATACGAAATTAAACGTATCGACCTGGATAATATCGAAAAACTGCGGAAAAGGTGTCACACGCACGTAACGGCGATCACCCGACACCACCGCGATACTGCTCATCATCGTACCTTGTGGCAACGAGACAATAATCGGACGGTATCCGACTGCCCCTCGAAATGGATTGAAGAATGGGTTGCTTCCAACCCCTCCAGCTCCGCCGTTGCCGGCATTCGCGCTAGCATTGGCACTGGCAATTCCACCAAGGATTGCCTGAAAGTCCCGGTCACCCAGTTGTTGAGCCAACACGGCACGCCCCGCAGCGAGTTTCTGCGATTCGGTTTTCTCAATAAAGACGTCCGAAAGTGGAGTTTCGCGATGACCGTTTTTGACCGCGATTTTGACAATGGCATCCTTATCGGACAACACAATTTGTTCACGGCGATAGCTTTGTTGGGGCGTACCAAAATCGGTCAGAATATCAACTGTCACCTTTCCACCAGCAACTTCGCCCCAAATGCGTTCGATAAGTATTCGGTACTCGCCTGCAAAACCTTTTGGGCACGCGTAACTTTCTGAAAATCCATCCGACGATGGAGCATCATTGGCATTCCCATCGTTCAAGAGAATTCCCCCGCTCATCGTACGAGGATTGGAAAGCGAGCAGATTGTCCCGGAAGGTTCCTCGACAGATAGATCCAAGTCTGCTTTCCCCGTCCAGGAAACACGAATGACAACATCGCGTTTCAACGATTCCTTCAACTGCTCTTCGAAGACTTTCGATTCCACGACTCGGCCCTCGCTGAGCATTCGAATCAAGGCTGCCTTCGCAGCGATTTCGGCCGTCTCAACGAGTTTCGCTTGATGTTTCGGCCAAGCCTGGGAAAGCACGCCTGAACAAGTCCATTGCAATGCCTCGATGTCTTGAAGTTTCATGGCAACCGGAAGGGCCAACTCGTATATATCAGCCCGCAATGGTTGTGCTCGCGAAGCATCACGCAACACGACTAACGCTTCTTTTTGCATCCCACTCTTGGCAAGATACTTTCCGATCTTGATCGCATCCTCAACGTCACCGCTGAAGTCAACCGCGGACAAAAGCACGCGTCGAATATCCTCAGATGGGTATTTGCATACCTGCATCGAGAGACTTAACGCTTCATACATCCAAGGCTGAGGCGTACCTCGACGCAACGAAGTACTGACGATATCGATGATCGTCTGAAACTCTGCCTTGACACGGTCACTATCGCCTTTCGCGAGCAACGACTTGGCCTTGTTCAGCTGGTCGTTTACCAATTTCGCCAATTGCATTTCGATTGCTTCACGATCTTTTCGATCATCCGTAACCAGAATTTTTTCGATCAGCGTTTCTGCGCTTTCGATAGCCGATCCACTCTCGGACGCTACTTGATCTTCAGAACTTTCTGACTTTGAAGGATTATCTGTCACGGCAAACCCACCACCACCGCCCATTCCACCCATTCCACCGCCACCCATCCCGCCCATTCCTCCGCCGCCCATCCCTCCACCACCCATTCCACCGCCCATTCCCCCACCCATACCGCCGCCCATGCCACCACCCATTCCGCCGCCCATGCCACCACCGCCAGAAATAATGGGAACAACGAGGTCACCAACAGGGTAAATTCTCAGAACACGTGCCGAGCCTTCATCCTTGGTGGTGATCTTCATCACTTCATCTTCGATGACATAGGTCAATTCCTTTGGATCCAGGATTAGCCGCAGCGCTGATCGCAACGAGATTTCCGGCGTGGACAACGTTACCGGACTGTCGGCATTCTCACCGCCTGCGGCATCGATCTTATTGGTATCAATGACAATCGGAATCTGCATATCGCTCGCCCAACCTTCGATCACGCTTCGAAGCGGTGTGTTATTGAAGTCGGGCTTTACGGTATCTTTTAATGAATCATAAATTCGCTTTTCACTTGCACTTGTTCCGGCCGCTAGATCGATCGAACCGTATCGCTCCAATCGACGAGCCGACAATGCTCGCCAAACATCTGCTGGCGGAAATACGACGGGTGGATCATCCGTCATCGGAACGGAAGTGAGTTCATTGGAGTACATTACATCGATGAAGCCACGACGTTTTTTATAAACCACGTCCTCGACGAGCGCTTGATTCGCAGCCATTCCCGATTCAAGCTCGACCGCTCGAGAAATCGTCGTATCGGGAAGAAGCTCATTGATGACCGGTGCAATCTCGTTGTTCGCCTCTGCGTAGAGCTGTTGAGTCATCAATGCGTTGAACCGCTCTACCAACTGCTGCACCGATGCAG
>JANPLJ010000893.1:0-2702 GCA_031426475.1 Pirellulaceae bacterium
GATTGATCGCTAGCCGTAAGCAAACCGGTAAAAGCAGGAGCCGGAATGGTGAGCGAGTGATTTTCTCGGGCTTCCAAGGGCCCAAACACGAGCTCTCTCGCTCCTGCTGAGCAATTGACGAAAGTCGAACTAGGCTCGCGCGTCGAAGTGCTTCCCGGAATCGGGGAGGCTAGCAGCGGATTGCAGCAGCTCAATGATTGCGTTGCCCGCATTCTTTTGGACATCCTGCTGTTTCTTGAGAATCGCCGTACCGATTTCTTGGCTTGTTTTCGCAGATTCAGTAAAGATCTTGACGAGCTGCTCGGCATTCGAAGAACCGTTTACTTGCATGGAATCGTCCTGTTCCTAAAAGAATCGCTGTCCAACCATTCGTGTTATTCAGCAGTGAGGCAATCGATCGGTTGTCGACTCCGTTTTTATCCACCAATGCTAGCCATAACATCGGCGATAAATGCGGTCGATGCCGTCAAGGATTTAGAATCCATTCCAGAATTCTAGTCGCCAACGACCACCCAAAGCCGATTTTGCCGGTTGCAACGGCTTTTCCGATCATTTTTTGGGGTGTATGTGGACGATATCTACTTGGTGAGTATCCAGCCATCCGTGCAATAACTACCCTTGCAAACCCGTTCCACACATGAAACCGATTCGCAAGCAAACGTCGCGTCGCTCAATTCTAAAGTCGCTGGCCGCGGGATCAATCCTATCAACGGCATCCAACAATGCCAAAGCGGGGGAAGTCCTAGCGCGTCGAAAGTCGAGTTCATCGCCGCTAAAGGATTTGGCGATCGCCGACTACCATCAGAATATGCGCCCGTTTGGCGGCGCTCTATCGGCGCCGGTCGAAGGACTGCTGAAAAGCAGTTGCTCGGGCAATCCCTGGCACTACGACGTCGCCATCGTTGGCTCAGGCTACGGCGCCGCCATCACGGCAGCGAGGCTAACGCAAAAAATGCGTCCCGGCAGCTCTCTATGTATTCTTGAGCGAGGTCGAGAGTGGATTCCTGGAACGTTTCCTGATGTACTCAAGGACGTTATGGATGAAACGCGATTGAAGATTTTCGGAAGACACAAACGTGAAGAGAACAATCCAACGGGACTATTCAATGTTCTTCAAGGTGACGAAATTTCTGTCCTTAGCGGCAGCGGTCTGGGTGGATCGTCGCTGATCAACGCGGGCGTCGCCATCCGCCCCGACTACGATGTTTTCCTACAATCGCAATGGCCTCAAGCGCTTCGCGATGGGCATTGTTTGGATCCATACTTCGATCGAGCGGAGTGGGAGCTACATGCGAGAATAGACCGGTGTGACTGGACGAACAAAATGAAATCGCAGCGGCTTGCGGCTGAAAAACTTCGCGACGAAGGTTGTCACTACGAAGCCGCTGCTATATCGGTGATGCGAAGCTATCAGGGGCCGAACCTTCCAATTCTGAATCGACAGGGGATCATCCAACGTGATTGTACTGACTGCGGCGACTGTCTAACCGGTTGTAATGTCGGAGCTAAAAATTCGCTGGCGATGAACTATTTGCCACTTGCTCGGCGAGCTGGGGCAGCGATGTTCACGCAGACCGAGATTCGCCGCATCGAGAAGTGCAACGGCTTCTACCGAATACACTATATCTATCATCAACGCGACGAACGAGGAAAACATCGGCCGATTGAAGGTTGCTTGACAGCACGGCTCGTTATCCTTGGCGCTGGCAGCGTCGGTAGCTCCGAGATTCTCCTCAGGTCGCAGGACGATCGTATGGTCTTTTCGAAACAATTGGGATGCAATTGGACTGGCAACGGCGATGCCCTTGGATTTGTTCGAAAGTCTGACTGCACAACCAATGTCGCAGGTGTCAGTGCCTACGCAGATGCTTCGTGCCGAATTGGTCCTACGATTCAAAGCAATATTTCTTATCCATGCCGCCCGCAATTGCATGATCGTATCCTGATCCAAGAAGGCGCTGCTCCGCGATCGTACGCCAATGCCCTCGGCATTCTGATGCAGGACATGGATCTCGATAGCACTTTGGTCATGCTCGGCATGGGGCATGATCGTCAAGAAGGCCGCATTGTCTTGGAAGATAACGATAACGGGATCGTTCTATGGCCTGGGCTACTTGAAAGCTCCTATCGTAAACAAATTCGCAAAGAATTTGCCAAGATCGCCCATGCCCACGGCGGGAAATACAAGTACTTGAAACTCTTCGGCGACCGGATGGTTTCCGTTCACCCGCTAGGTGGTTGCGGAATGAGCGACGACCCACGTTCTGGTGTGATCAACCACAAAGGCCAAGTCTATGACTGCACCTGTGGAGGCGATATCGATCCGCAGACCGCCGAAATGCGAGTTCATGAAGGGCTGTATGTGTCTGATGGAGCCATCTTCCCAACTGCGATCGCGTGCAATCCATACCTCACGATCTCTGCTATGGCGGAACGCAACGCACAGCTACTCGCCATGGAACCTAAATACGCGGATCTCTTCGAGGATTTGGGCTAGGCCGCTAGGCTTTGTTTCTAAAGATCGAATTGGAGGTAGCTACGTTCGCCAGAACGTGGAAATCCCTTCGAAGAACCACGCTCTGGCGAGCGTAGCTACTCGAACAGCCACGCTCTGGCGAGCGTAGCTAACTGTTTAGAAGAAAAGCCTACTCTAACGATTTTTTTACACCATCCAGGTCCAACCCTAAACGAACATACTCGAT
>JANPLJ010000894.1:0-3864 GCA_031426475.1 Pirellulaceae bacterium
GTTCGATGATTGGGACTAAGTCGTAACAAGGTAGCCGTAGGGGAACCTGCGGCTGGATCACCTCCTTTCTAAGGATATTCAACATTACGCTGGTAACAGCGTGTTGTTTACCGTGAGACAAGACTTATCTTAGTAGTAACTTGAGGTCATCTGACAGCCGGCTCAATCGCGGCTGTTACGGATTTTTAATAGAGCCCGGCGTTCGGAAACGAACGTCGGGTTTTTTTATTGCGCTGCGCTGGAAGATTGGGCAACGGTTTTAGGAAAGGGACCAAAGGGACGTAAGCATTACGCGATGGTTGCAATGCATTTCCGGAAGGTGTAAATTTATACACTACGATTCCGGGAGGTGCCGAATTCGCGGTTTTTCGTCCCTTTGGCAGGAAACGACGTCATGGCAGGTTTCATTCCGAAACATGGTGGCTACGAAAATCTTCTCTCCTATCAGAAATCGCTGATCGTCTTCGACGCGACCGTCTATTTCTGCGACCATCACATCGATCGTCGCAGTCGCACCCACGACCAAATGGTTCAGGCCGCTCGGTCAGGGAAACAGAACATCATCGAAGGCAGCGCCGCCTCGGGAACTTCCAAAGAGACCGAGATCAAACTGACGAACGTCGCTCGCGCGAGCCTCGAAGAGTTGTTGGAAGATTATCGAGATTTTCTTCGAAGCAGAAAACTCGCTGAATGGAAACCGAATGATCGGTTCACCCTGCGACTTCGCGACCTCAATCGAACACCGAACGCAAATTATGAAACATTTCGACCTGCTATCGAAAATCCAGACGTTTCAATATCAGCGAACGCAATCATCGGACTGATTCGGGGAACCTGCTATTTGTTGGATCGACAAATCGCTTCTCTCGAAAGAGCGTTCGTCGAAGAAGACGGTCTCCGCGAGAGAATGACTCGCGCGAGGTTGGAGCATCGGAATCGACAGAGCTGATAAAGGACTAAAGGGACGGAAGGGACCTAAAGGACAAAAGAGAATGATACGAATTCGGACCGATAAAACACTTCCGCGATATCACGACCGCTATGGATGCACCATCTCGCCTTGCAATGCGTTGCGATTCCTTGTGTCCCTTGTGTCCTTTTCGTCCCTCGTCCTTTGCATCGCAGTCTCGCAATCGCTTTGTGCTGAACCGCCGGCACTTGCCAACATCGAATTACTCGTCGTCGATGCCGACGAAAAACCGATCGCCAACGCAGTCGCAACGTTACACCCTTTGATTGGAGATTTTCAAGGAAAGAGATGCGATTGCACGTGAAGAGTTTCAGGCTGGTCGCATCGGTCAAAACGTTCCCGATCTTTCGAATGGCACTTGGCTGAATACATCCGCCAAAAGCCTTGCTGACTTTCACGGTCACTATATCTTGCTCGATCTTGAAGGAAGAATCTTATCGAATGAAGCTTTCCTGAGCTCAAGAAGCCTTCGCACCGAAAAATTCGAAATCATCCGCGAGCATCTCTGGAGATCCGGCGTCTTGCGCTGACCCCCATCTTCCGCCGACAATCTTCCTGTCCAAAACCGACGTTGTCGTCATCTTCATCGATCGCAACCATCTGTTATCTTTCGCGTTACGTTCTATATTATCGGTTACTCAGGGATTGAGACAATCCGATGGTTCGAGCGTTTATAAGTACGGCGATTAAGTTTTTGAGTGTGAAAAGGTGGTCTGCTTGATGATGAATGAAAAGACGTTAGAGCATGTCCAGCAGACCTATGGTATCGAGAACTGGGGGGCGGGTTACTTTAACGTCAATTCCTTGGGAAACATCGAAGTTTCACCGCGTCCAGGCAGTCAAGGTTCGCTTGACCTCAAGCATCTTGTCGATCATCTGGTCAAAGAAAAAGGGATGTCGCTGCCGTTGGTTTTGCGATTTCCACAAATCTTGACGCATCAGTTGCGAAAGCTCTCGGAGGCTTATCAGGCGGCAATCTCGAATTTTGAATATCGCGGCCTGCATTATCCGGTCTTCCCGATGAAGGTGAATCCTCGACGTGAAGTCGTCGAAGAGTTTCTTCGGGACGGAGCGCGTTGCCGGGTCGGACTTGAGTGCGGATCGAAGCCGGAACTCTATGCCGCAGTCGCCCAAGACCAAGTTCCGAATTCGTTGTTGATCTGCAACGGATTTAAGGACGAAGGGTTTTTGAGGCTCGCAACGCTGGCCGTTCAATCTGGAAAGAATGTCGTCATTGTTATCGAGAAGCTCAACGAACTGAAGTTATTGTTGCGAGTCGCCGACGAAACTGGTGTTTGCCCAGGGATTGGTCTGCGGGCAAAGCTGTATTCGCGAGGTTCGGGCAAATGGGAATCGTCGGGCGGTGAATCCGCCAAGTTCGGATTGACGACTTCGGAAATTATGAAATGCATTCATCTGTTGCGGGAGCGGCAGCGTGATTCCCACCTGAAGCTTCTTCATTTCCACATCGGTTCTCAGATCACCGACATCAAACGTGTCAAGAACGCGATGAAGGAAGCCGCACGGGTCTACGCCAAGATTCATCAGATGGGCCTCAAGATCGAATACCTCGACATCGGTGGTGGGCTCGGCGTCGACTACGACGGTTCCAAAACCCGATTCGAATCGTCGATGAACTATACCGTTCAAGAGTTCGCGAACGATGTTGTCTATCAAATCTTGGCGGTCTGCGACGACGAGGGCGTTCCGCATCCGAATTTGGTCACCGAGAGCGGACGTATGATGACCGCTTATCATTCGATTCTGGCGGTCTCGATTCGCGATGAAATCGAGACGTTTGCCGATGACGAACCCGAAGTGACGATCGACGAAGACGATCCTCAAGTTATTTCCGAGCTAAAATTCCTGGTCGACGATATCAATGGGAAAAACTATGTCGAGTACCACCACGATGCTTTGGAACACAAAGATGAACTGCACACTCAATTCAATCTCGGGTTGATCAGCCTTGAAGATCGCGCCAAAGGCGAAGTCCTTTTCTGGGAGGTGTGTGATCGAGCGTTAAAAGAGTCCAAAAACGCTCGGTTTCCCGATGAAGAATTTGAAGACGTAAAAAGTGTATTGGCGGCAAAGTATCTCTGCAATTTTTCGCTCTTTCGGTCGGCACCTGATTCCTGGGCGATCGGCCAATTATTTCCCATCATGCCGCTGCACCGCTTGAACGAGCCAACCAAGGATTTTGCAACGCTTGTCGACGTTACCTGCGATTCCGATGGCAAGATCGACAAGTTTGTCGACCTGAAAGACGTCAAGGAAACGCTGGAGTTGCCGGAGTGGCGGGAAGGCCAGGACTATTTTCTCGGGATCTTTCTGGTCGGTGCCTATCAAGAAGTGATGGGGAGTCATCACAATCTTTTCGGTATCCCGAATGAAGCTCAGATCGTTGTCGACGATAACGGTCAATTTGAAGTAACACGTATCGTCGAAGGGAGCAGTATTCGCGACATGGTTATTTTTGCTCGTTACGAGCCGGCGAGTCTTATCGCGTTGTTTCGCGGGGCGTTAGTATCCCAAGTTGAATCGGGAGTCATGAATCAAGCGAAGGCCGAAGATTTAATACGACAGTACGAGCTGGCCGCCAATTGGAGTACGTATCTAGAGTAGAAACTCGTTGGCGTTTGCTCGGCAAACGTTTCTTTTTGCAGAGCGAAAGACGACGATCATGCCGGTGGCTACGTGCTTTCCGGCCGCTGCAGCTGTACCCTTTCGGTGAGTGTCGGCTTTTGCTCCGCAAAAGCTCCCTTTCGCGTAGCGAAAGGCGACAATCTAGCCTTTCGCTACGTGCTTTGCGGTCGTTGCGGCTGCACCCATTCGGTGACTGCGCTATTGACGATAAATAAAAAGAAACCGATCATAAACACGACAGCGGCGAA
>JANPLJ010000895.1:0-2405 GCA_031426475.1 Pirellulaceae bacterium
CATCGGCAATTCGGTCACCTTGAATTGAACGGGCGACTCATCCGTCGGGGCTTCGATAACCGCTAATGTCATTTCTGAACCAGGCAAGACTTTCCAATTATCGGGAAGCTTCCAAACCGGCTTTCGATCTTCATCAAGCTCCAGTCCAGCGGCAATCTGCCGCAGCGGCTCTACGAAAGAATCGAGCCGTTCGGGTCTGTCCGTCGCTTTGATAAAGAAAGCCGACGCACCCTCGGGAATAATCGCAATCAAAAAACGCGTCGGTTCTGTCGCAACAGAAGGGGCCGCGACTGAGTCTTTTGGCGCATCATAGACGCGAACCATTGGATCGCGGTCGCAACCAACGAGTCCCACGAACGCGATTGACCAAATGAAACTCTGGTAGCTACGAATCCGCAAACTCTTGACAGAACAGGGACTTGCGTTCATTTTATTTTGGAACATAGATTCCAGTTTATCAGGTAAGGAAACAGCTCGGCGGTCTGCACCGAGAAGCTACCGCTGCGGCGCGGCTTGATCAGGTTGCATCGAAGGTGGGGGAAACTTGCGGCAGGAAAACGTACAAACTCAGCCTGCGTGCCAGTGTATCATTGTACGAAGAATGAGCACCGATAACGAGGTCGAAGTCCTCAATCGGTTCGCAGCAATCGCAATAGCCCAAGGACAACCGTTCAGAACTCCATCATGAAACTGCCAAGATTCTTTTTGTTTCTTCTTATCCTATCGGCCCATTGGGCAATTCTGGAAACCAAAGCCTACGCCCAATCCCCGGCAGGACGATGGCGTGGCGAGTGGACCAGCCGATCGACCGGTCACCATGGTCCGATGCGAGCAAACATCCGCCCGCAGCCCAACGGCACCTATTCCGCGAGGTTCTCAGGACGGTTTCTCGTCGTGATTCCGTTTACCTATCGCGTCGATATGGTCCCTGTGTATCCGGGGAGCCACCAGTTGATTGCCGATAAAAAGCTCGGGCCTGTCATGGGAAACTACCGCATGCAAACGAGTTTCGGTCCACAATCGATGAGTGGCCAATTCCAAGCGGCCGGTGATCAAGGAAAGGTCCGGATGACAAGGGTCCGATAAGGGTCCGATAAGTGGGCATAAGGTGACATAAGGTGACATAAGGGGACATAAGGGACGTAAAGGACGTAAAGGACGTAAAGGACAAAGGGGCGTTGGCGAACACGACTATACAACCGCCGAGATTGTGATTTCATGGAATTGCTTCCAGGCTTCGAATTAGCGGCACTATTTTATGTCCCTTATGTCCCTTATGTCCCTTATGTCCCTTATGTCCCTTATGTCCTTTATGTCCTTTACGTCCCTTTCGTCCCTTTCGTCCCTTGTCAACCTTGCCGGTTTCGATATTCCAACCTTGCGCGAGTCATTCTCTCGCGAAGACCGCCTTCTTGGATAAACGCTTTTTCGAGAGCGGCGATCTGTCGATCGAGCAGATAGCACGTCACTCGAACAAGACCTATAATCGCATTGGCTGAAATGAAAACATCCGAATTCTCGATGGCCCTTCGGAAGGTTTCGTAATTCGCATTTGGCCTTCGATTAAGCTCCCGAAGCCGTTGCGTGTATCGATCGTCTGGTCTCCATTCAGGAAATTTTTTATTGCGAAGAAAATCGCGATAATCTTCCAACAGCTCTTCGAGACTAGCCCGAGCAACGTTAGTTAATTTGATCTCGGTTTCTTTTGAAGTTCCGGAGGCGGCACTGGCTTCGAGGATGTTTTGCTTACCAGAACGAGCGGCCTGGACCATTTGATCGTGAGTGCGACTCCGCCGGTCGATGTGATGATCGCAGAAATAGACGGTAGCATCGAAAACGATCAGAGACTTCTGATAGGAGAGAAGACTTTCGTAGCCACCATGAGCAGGGATGAAGCCGGTCATCGAAATGCCTCCAAAGGGACCGAAAGGACAAAAGGGACGAAAGGGACAAAAGGGAGGAAAGGGACGAAAAACAACGACTCCGGATTTACCGAAATCACAGGTGTATGAATTTACACCTACCGCAACCGAATTGCAACCTTCGCGAAACACTTACGTCTTTTACGTCTTTTACGTCTTTTACGTCCTTTACGTCCTTTTCGTCCCTTTGGTCCCTTTTCGGTCCCTTTCGTTCCATCCCCAAAACCGTCGACCTAACCTCTCGCCCAGCGCAATAAAAAAACCCGGCGTTCGTTTCCGAACGCCGGGCTTCTATTAAAAATCCGTAACAGCCGCGATTGAGCCGGCTGTCAGATGACCTCGAGTTACTACTAAGATAAGTCTTGTCTCACGGTAAACAACACGCTGTTACCAGCGTAATGTTGAATATCCTTAGAAAGGAGGTGATCCAGCCGCAGGTTCCCCTACGGCTACCTTGTTACGACTTAGTCCCAATCATCGAAC
>JANPLJ010000896.1:0-2258 GCA_031426475.1 Pirellulaceae bacterium
ATGGTCCGATTCGCGAAGCCGATATCATCATGGGTGAAACCTATGATGCTTTGCGTGAAGATGCCGATTGGTGTAATACGAAACAGACTTCGGCAGCTAGCGTGTACAGCGGCGAAAACTGGAATTGGGAACCAGCCGCACTTGCCGGGGCAAACGGTAGCACAAAAGCTACCTACTCGGATGCGCTGGGGCCCAAAGAAGTTGAACTCGGCTTTCAAAAGCCCTTGAAAATGCAATCGCATACGGGAGTTCCTGTTCGAGCGACACAGGCGATATCCGCTAAAGCGATTAGCGAACCCAAACCTGGCGTCTACATTTTCGATTTCGAGCAGAATTTTGCTGGCGTCGTGCGACTGACGCTGAAAGCGACGCCCGGTCAGAAGATCCAGCTTCGCTACGGTGAAATGCTTCACCCGGACGGTCGTTTGATGACCGAGAATCTGCGACGCGCTCGAGCGACCGACACTTATATCGCGAGCAGTCGTCAATCAGGTGATGCGACTTGGACGCCTCAGTTTACGTATCACGGTTTTCAATACGTCGAACTGACGGGACTGACCGAGAAGCCGACGTTGGATGCTGTGGTGGGTATTGTTTTAACGAGCGACATGCCCTACGAGAGCAGCTTTGCCTGCTCGGACGACGTGCTCACGCAGTTCTGGAAGAATGGTCAGTGGACACAGAAGGCGAACTTCGTCGAAATCCCGACCGATTGTCCGCAGCGAGATGAACGACTTGGTTGGATGGGGGACGCTCAAGCATACGTCCGAACCGCCAGCTACAACGCTGACATCGCGGCCTTCTTTACGAAATGGCTGGACGACATCGAGGAGTCGCAGCGGGATTTTGGAGCGTATCCCGATTATGCCCCTTATCCGATGGCGCATGGCGGCGGCAAAGCGACACATGGAACGGCATGGACTGATGCAGGAATCATTTGTCCATGGACGATCTGGAAAGTCTACGGGGATACTCGGGCTATCGAACGACACTGGGAGTCGATGACGCGATTCATGGATTGGCGACTGAAAGTGGATCCAACACTGAAGGGGATTAAGATCGGCAATCCTTGGGGAGACTGGCTAAACGTCAACGAAGACACGCCGATCGAGTATATCGACTTGTGCTATCACGCTTACAGCTGCATGCTGATGGCCGAACTAGCTCATGCGATCGGCAAGACCGAAGCAGCGCAAACGTATCGGCAACGCCTCGAAGCGATGCGTGCGAACTTTCGATCCGCACATCTTGACGCGGATGGTTCATTGCGGCTGAAAACGCAAAGCGCACATGTTCTGGCCATCGCATGTGGTCTCTTTACCGACGCCACTGAAATCCGAAAGACGGCGGAGCAACTCGCCGCGCGAATCGACGCCAACGGGACGCGAATGGCAACAGGATTCTTAGGGACGAAATCGATTTTGCCTTCGCTCACCAAAGCCGGCCAACACGATCTGGCATGTCGGCTATTTCAAAGTCGGCAATTTCCATCATGGGGCTACGAAGCATCCAACGGCGCAACATCTGTTTGGGAACGTTGGGACAGCTACACTAAAGAGCACGGCTTCGATGGCATCGCGGGGAAGAACAACGCCGCGATGAATAGCTTTAGTCATTACGCATTTGGTGCCGTGATGGAATGGGCGTATCGCGACCTTGTCGGTATCGACACGGACGGACCAGGCTTTCGAAAAATCACGATCAAACCGGGGATCCCATCGGCAGCGACGCGCAACATCGATACGACCCTCCCCGTCGTTCATTGGGCCAAAGCCGATTTTGTCCATCATCGCGGCAAGATACAGTGCCAGTGGAAGAACGAAAACGAAAAGCTGGCAATCGATGTGACGATCCCAGCGAACACGACGGCCACGGTTCACTTGCCAGCGCGTTCGGCCAACCAAGTTACGGAGAGTGGCAAGTCGCTCTCGGTCGCAACCGGTATCAAGATCGTTGAGTCCGATAGCGAGTGCATCCAAGTCGAGATCGGCAGCGGCCGGTACCGATTTGAGATTTCAAGGAATTAGTTTAACTGTCCTAAATTTAGTTCGCTGACGCCATTCCAGCTTGTCTGCAGCTTGTCTGAGTGGTGAAACACAATCGGTGGGGCGACGCTCCTGCGGAGCCACGCTTGAATCTCATGTGATTCGCGACGTTTGACTCGGCAGGAGCCTCGTCCTCCCGTATTTCGTTGATGTGAGAGGGGGTTGGCTTGACAATCGCGTAGCGACGGCATTCCCCCACGAAGCTCGACCGTG
>JANPLJ010000897.1:0-3378 GCA_031426475.1 Pirellulaceae bacterium
TTCGTTCCCAAGCTGGAGCCCGGAAACGAGACGACAACTACAGCTGAACGAATTCCCTGCGTTTAGGAGCTCGAACGTCGGAAAATCCCATTTCTCGAAGCTGATTTTCGAGTGCAAGCATCTGAGGTGGTTCGCCATGAACGAGCCGAACTTGGCAATTCGACTGAATGGCGTTTTGAAAAAGGAAATCGAAGTCCTCCTGCCCGGCATGCCCTGAGAAGCCCTTTACTTCTGCAACGTCAATCCACTTGTTCCAAGTCTGACCGTGGAAACGGACCGTTGGCATACGCGACTGAAGCTGCGCCCCGAGCGAATTGGGAGCTTGGTAGCTCACAAGGACAATCGTCGAGCGAGGATCATCGATGTGGTTTTTCAGGTGATGCACAATGCGTCCCCCTTCGCACATCCCCCCCGACGCAACAATGATGCTCGGCTGGCTTTCGGTAGATCGATAGAACGTGTCATCCTCGGATTCAAGCCATTCGAAGGGAATGGTGTCGGAATGAGGCGAAAGAAAGTCTGAGTACTTCTGATAGACGACGTCGATCTTTTGAGCTAGCGGGCTATCGACGTAGAGAGGAAGCCGCGGCAAGATGCCATTCGCCATCCAAAGACGCAGATAGTGTAGGACTAAGTGTGTCCTCCCCAAACTAAACGCTGGAATCAAGACCTTTCCCCCTCGCTCCATCGTTTGCATCACAAGTGTAGCCATCTTTGCTGCCATGACGTCGATGGTATCGTGCGATTTGCCTCCGTACGTACTTTCACAGATAATCAAATCCGATGCTGGCACCGGCGTCGGTTCGCGATGAAATGGAACGCCCCGTCGTCCCATGTCTCCTGTAAAAGTGATAACATGTTCCCCTGAATTGTGCTTGATGGTAACTGTGATCATGGCACTACCAAGAATATGTCCCGAATCGACAAACCGAATATCGATACTCGAGTTGACTCGGACGGTCGTTAGGTAGTCGACACCGACACAACGTCCGATCGTTGAATCGACGTCTCCTTCATCAAAGAGCGCGTAGGAAGTTGCTCGATTGCCCCGCCTTCGCGTCAAACCAGCGAACTCATTTTCTTGATTTCGAGCAGAATCCGCTAGCATCACGGCGATCAAGTCGCGAGTCGCATGGGTGCAATAAATCGGACCGGTGAATCCTTGCCGAACGAGATTCGGTAGGTTTCCGCTATGGTCCATGTGAGCATGACTGAGAAAAACCGCATCGATTGTTGCTGGATCGAAACTGAAGTGAGCATTCCGCGTCCAAGCTTCCTCTCGAGGTCCGCGATAGAGCCCGCAGTCAAGCAGAAATCGATATTTCCCTACTTCGAGCAGATGAATCGAACCAGAAACCGATCTTGTTGCACCCAAAAACGTGATTGTCGGCTTATCCGTTGAAGCAATTTCAAACTCATCCATCCTTGTATTGTACTATGCAAACCCAATTGATCCAATCTAGAATTTGAGACGCAAGGAATTCCTTAAGCGAAAGACGACTCCGTTTTATGAAGCCGATTGTTCAAATTTCACTGGACTTGACCAACATCGCCGAAGCGATTGAAACCGCCCACATGGCGATGCGCGCAGGCGTCGATTGGCTGGAAGCAGGCACGCCGCTTATCCTGGCCGAGGGCCTGCATGGCATTCGTGCACTCCGAAGCGAATTTCCGAATACACCGATCGTGGCCGATCTAAAGACCATGGATGGTGGCTACCTGGAAGCCGAGATGATGGCGGGGGCTGGAGCGACACACGTGGTCGTGATGGTTCGTGCTCATGAAGAAACGATCAAATGTGTCGTCAAGGCGGGACGTGATTTTGGCGTCAAAGTCATGGGCGATAATATGGTGAGCCCCGATATGGTCCAGGGCGCGAAGCAGCTCGAAGATCTTGGTTGCGACTATGTGATACATCACATCGGGTACGATGAACGACGAGGTATCGCGGCACGCGGTCACAGAATGCCAAGCCCGCTTGATCAGCTCCGCGAAGTCTGCAATGCAGTCAAAATTCCCGTTCAAGCTGTGGGTGGTTTGTCGCTCGAGCAAGCGATTCAATGCCCAGCTTATGGAGCTCCACTGGTAGTCCTCGGCGCCCCGTTGACCATTGATGCAGATACTTTCAAAACGGCAGACGGCGATCTAGAATCGTCACTTCGTTTAATTTGCGATGCGATCCATAGTCAGTCTCTTGGACAGAAAAACTGAGTACGCAAAAATTGGCAATCTGTTTCTTGAATGATTGTCCATAATTTCCCAGTCCAATTAAAGAACTAATATGAAATCTGCAGCTGTCGTCAATTTCGCTCCAGAAAAAGGTTCGGTCGAGATACGTGATATCGAAAAACCATCGATCGGTCCCGAAGATGTTTTACTGGAAGTGGCGAATGTCGGTGTCTGTGGTAGCGACCTGCACCAGTGGACAGCAGATCATTCCTGGCCGGTCAATTATCCCGTTGTTCTAGGACATGAGTTTGGAGGTCGAATCATTGAGCTAGGAGCCGCGGTCGATGGTTGGAAAGAGGGGGATCGAGTTGTCAGTGAAACAGCTGCGATTATCGATCCTCGCAATCCGATGTCTCGACGTGGGCTATACAACCTCGATTCGACTCGCAAAGGATTCGGTTACGGCGTGAATGGCGCGATGACCAAATATGTCCGGGTTCCATCTCGCATCTTGCATGCGATTCCTGATTCGTTACCGTTCGAGCATGCTTGCCTTACCGAACCATGCTGCGTTGCTTACAACGCCGTCGTAAAGAACGCTCGTATTGAACCGGGCGATCGTGTCGTTGTGCTTGGTCCAGGGACAATCGGGATTTTGTGTGCGGCAATGGCTAGGCTTTGCGGCGCTGAAGTAGCTTTGGTGGGATTGGAATCGGATAGGCATCGCCTAGAGATCGCCAAGAAGTATGGTTGCGAAGTTATTATCGGCGACGCAAAACCTTGGTGCCTCGAACGAGACGGGCTTGGTTGCGATGGAGTGATTGATGCAGCCGGAGCGAGTATCACGCTGAAGATCGCCTTGGACATTGTTCGGCCTGCTGGATGGATCAGTAAAGTAGGCTGGGGACCGCAGCCTCTTGGCTTCAACATCGACCCGCTCGTTCAAAAGAACATCACGCTTCAAGGGAGCTTCAGCCATAACTGGCCGATCTGGGAGCGCGTGATCGCTTTGCTCTCCGGAGGACAAATGGACGTGCGACCGATTATTGGCGGGGTCTGGCCGATCGAACAATGGCACGAAGCGTTTGAAAAAATGCACTCCGGCCAGGTTGTGAAATCCATTTTGAGACCAGCCTAGACCTTCTTCCTGCTAGATTGTTTTATTATGCCTCGTATCGCCGCGTTTCCGAAAGCCTACATGCAAGCCCT